>JANXRI010000305.1 GCA_025353085.1 Betaproteobacteria bacterium | reverse complement strand
CCGGCCAAGCCTTCGAGCAACCGTCTGTCGGCGATCGAATAATTCATGCGTGCGATGCCACTCAAGTGGCGGGTCAGTGGCCATTGAGTTGAAATATCGGCCTGGCGCAAGGTATTCATTGGATTGGTTGCGCTGGTGACCACTGTCGTGCCGGTCGTCGATATCAATGCGCCATTCGTATAGCGATAAGCGACATTGACTACCTTGCCCGGTTGCGGCTCGTAGCGCACGGCGGCACTTAACCGCTGCGTTTGCGACAGATCGGTGGTGTACTGCCAGCCTGCATCCGCGGTCCAATGCGGCACGATCGTTCCGTTCAAAGCCGCCAGCAGGTCCGAGTTATTGGTGCCGCGCGGGGTCAGCCCGGGCAAGGTCACTTCCTGGGCTTTGAAATAAAACCGTTGGGCGATACCGACGCGCACGCGCTCGACGCCGTTGCTTTGCAAGAGCCGCGAAGTCACGCCTGTGGTGACCTGATTGGCATCGTTGATGCGGTCGTTGCCGCTAAACTGGTTTTCGGTATACAGGGTCGCGAAATTGGTGTTTTGCAACGCCGAATCGAACACGGGCAGCGAGTTCTGGTTGCGCGTCGGAATGTAAACGTAAAATATTTTCGGCTCGAGCGTTTGCAACATTTTCTGGCCCGACAGTGCCATATCGCGCTCGAAAATGACGCCACTCTCGGCCGAAAAAATCGGCACCGACCGGTTCTGATCGGCGAGCGGGGTGTTGCTCTGATCGAAATTATAATGGGTCATATGCATACCCACCTTGGGCGTGAGATACGCATAGGAGCTTTGCAACGGGACGCTAACGGTCGGATATACCACGGAGCGCGTGCCGTTGATCAAGGTTGGATGCGTGAATTGCGCCGCGTTGGCGGTGACGGCAGAATCCGCAACTCCAAACAGCGGTTTGACCGCGCTCAAGTTGACCTGCGACGCGCTGTAAGGGGCGCCGACCGGATTCAATGGATCGGGTTGCAGCGTCTGCCAGCGCTGCAAGCTCGACGAAAAAACCCAACTCCCGTCGCTGCCCAACGCACCGCCTTTGGCGAGTGACGCGGTGCGCGGCAGCAGCACTTGCGAAGTCGCGCTGATTTGCGTCGACAGATCGGTAAAATATGTATCGTCCGAAGCCTTCTGAATGTTGAGCGCGCCGACCCACCCATAGGCGAAGGTTTGATTGTGTACGAGCGATAACGCGCTGCGCGTCTCGCCGTTCCTGACCCGGTCGTTCGGCAGAATTTCATAACGGATTTCGCCACGATATTGCGGATCGAGGTAGCGAAACTCATTGCGCAACTGAACGCCACGCTTGGACATCACACGCGGAGTGATCGTGGCGTCCCGGTTCGGCGCGATGTTCCAGTAATAGGGCATCGAAAATTCGGTGCCGGAGTTGCCGGTGTTACCAAAGGTCGGCGACAGAAAACCGGACTTGCGTTCACGATCGAGCGAGAAGCTTATATACGGCGTATACAAAATCGGCATGCCGAGAAATTCAATGCGGGCATTACGGGCCGTGCCGATCTGCCGCTCTTTATCGATTTCGAAGTCTTTGGCCCTGACGAACCAGTCGTCGTTGCCCACTTCGCAGGTCGTGTAATTGCCGTTCACCATGCGGTATTTACTTTCGCCTTCGAACACCAGGCGTTCGCCTTGGCCGCGCCCGCTGGTCGCGCTGACCTGCATGCGATAGTTGGGCTTTTCCATGGCGCCGCGCTCGGTGTCGACGTTGAAGTTAAGCTCGGTGCCGTCGATCGTATCGCCACGCTGCTCGAGACGCACGTTGCCGCGCGCGTGGATTTCGGCCTGTGGCTGGTCATAGCGCAGCCAATCGGCGTAGACGGCTTTGCCGCGCTTACGCAGCCGCACGCTGCCCTCGGCCTCGATTTCCTGCTCATGATGACCCTGGATGCTGTCGGCGTCGATGAACAACGGCACCACATCCTGGTTCGTAGGCGGGATGCGAATAAAGTCAGGCTGCAGTTGCAAACGAACGCCGCCGCCATCAGGCTTAAGGCCAAGCGCGCCGTCGTCTGCAGCCGCCGCGCAACGGCAGGCGCACAGCGCAAAAAACACCGCAGGTCTCAAACAAAAAATGCGCATCATCAACATCGTGGATAGGGGGTGGTAAAATCGCACACTTTACCGATTTAGGCAATGCACGGCGTGGACCGACAAGTTGAGTTGCAGCGCTGGATCGAAAGCCGGTTGCACGTCTCGCCGCTCGCGCTGGTACCCGCCTCTTCTGACGCGAGCTTCCGGCGTTACTTCCGCGTGCACGCCAATGGCGAATCGTTGATTGCGATGGATGCGCCGCCCGCTCATGAAGATTGCCGTGCCTTTGTGCGAGTGGCGGGCATGATGGCGGAAGCTGGCTTGAATGTACCGCGCATAATTGCCGATGATTTTGAGCGCGGGTTCCTGTTGCTTTCCGATTTAGGTAATGCCGGCTATCTCCAGGCGCTCAATAACGACACCGCAGACGACTTATTCCGCGACGCGATCGACGCATTATTGCGTTGGCAACTCGCCAGCAAGCCCGGCGTTCTGCCGCCATATGACGAAGCCCTGTTAACGCGCGAACTGAGGCTCTTCCCTGACTGGTATATCGCGCGCCATCGATCAGTCACGCTCGATGCGGCGCAAAGCGCGGCACTTAATGCCGTGTTTGATTTAATTTTGAAAAATACTATCGCGCAGCCTGCAGTTTACGTTCATCGCGATTACATGCCACGCAATCTGATGATAGGCGAACCGAATCCAGGCGTGCTGGATTTTCAGGATGCGGTTTACGGACCCATTACGTACGATCTCGCCTCGCTGTTCAAAGACGCTTTCGTCAGCTGGGACGAAGCGCGCGTGCTCGACTGGACCGCGCGTTATTGGGAAAAAGCGAAGCGCGCCGGATTGCCGGTCAGGGCCGACTTCGGCGAGTTCTATCGAGATTTCGAATGGATGGGTTTGCAACGTCACCTTAAGGTGCTGGGCATATTTGCGCGGCTCAACTACCGCGACGGCAAGAGCGGCTATCTTGCAGACACGCCGCGGTTTGTGGCCTACGTGCGTGCAGTCGCCGCGCGCTACGCGGCCTTGAACCCGCTTCTAAAACTGCTCGACGAAGTAGAAGGTCGTGCGGCGGGCGGCGTGGGCTACACATTTTGAACGCGCCTCGCGCATAGCGCTTGAACACGCAGGCAGCGATGCGCCACTGGCCGGCATACGCATGAACGCGATGATCCTTGCCGCCGGCCGTGGCGAGCGCATGCGACCGCTGACCGACGCGCTCCCCAAAGCGCTGCTGATCGCCGGGGGCAAGCCGCTGATCGTGTGGCACATCGAAAAGCTCGCCGCCGCCGGCTTCTCCCGGATTGTCATCAATCATGCGCATCTTGGCGCGCTGATCGAAGAAGCGCTCGGCAACGGCAAACGCTTTGGCGTCGAGATTGTGTATTCGCCGGAAACCGAAGCGCTCGAAACCGCCGGCGGAATTGCGCGCGCGCTCCAACTGCTGGGTGAGGCGCCATTCGCAGTCGTCAATGCGGACGTCTACAGCGATTTCGATTATCGGCGCCTGGCTGACGCGACGCGCAGCCTCTTGCCGCGCGATCGGCTCGCCCACCTGGTGCTCGTCGCCAACCCCGAGCACCATCCGAGCGGTGATTTCGCTTTGCGCGAAGATCGCATTATTCCCGACGGCGCTGCCTATACGTTTAGCGGGATGGCGACGTACTCGCCGGCAATGTTTGGCGGGATCGCGCCCGGCGCGAAGGTAAAACTCGCGACGCTGTTGCGCCCGCAGATTGCGATGCAGCGCGTCGGTGGCGAACTCTACGCGGGGCGCTGGCGCGATGTCGGCACGCCGGCGCGGCTAGCATCGCTTGAGCGCGAGCTCGCCTTAGCGCCGGCAGTGCGCGGCGTATAATTTGCGTATGACTCAACCTTCGAGCGTCGCTCCGGTCAGCCAGGTATATGCGCAACGACGCGCGCGTCTCGCGCAGCACATGCAACACGGCGTTGCGATTATTCCCACCGCGCCCGAGCGAACGCGCAACCGCGATTCGCATTATCCGTACCGGTTCGACAGCTACTTTTATTACCTGACCGGTTTCGTCGAACCCGCAGCGGTGCTGGTGCTGATCGCCGGCGCCAAGCCGCGCAGCGTGCTGTTTTGTCGCGCCAAAGATAAAGACCGCGAAATCTGGGATGGCTTTCGGTATGGTCCCGAGGCAGCGCGCGCCGTCTTCGGCTTCGACGAGTGCTACAAAATCGCCGACATGGATGCACGTATGCCCGCTCTGCTCGCCGATCAGCCGCAGGTATGCTGTCATTTAGGCAGTGATGGCGCATGGGACGCGCGCGTGCTCGGATGGCTTAACGAAGTCCGCGCGCAAGTGCGCACCGGCGTCGCCGCGCCAGCAACGATCAGTGACGTGCACACGCTGCTCGATGAAATGCGGCTCATCAAGGACGCGCATGAACTGGCGACGATGCAAGGCGCCGCGCAGATTTCGACTGCGGCCCATCAGCGCGCGATGCGCGCGACGGCGCCCGGCCGCACCGAATATGAAATCGAAGCCGAACTGCTGCACGAATTCCGCCGCGGCGGCGCCCAGTCACCGGCCTACACGTCAATCGTCGCGGGCGGCGCCAACGCGTGCATCCTGCATTACGTTCAGAACGATGCGCGACTCAACGCGGGCGACCTCCTGCTGATCGATGCCGGCTGCGAACTCGACGGTTATGCGTCTGACATTACGCGCACATTTCCAGTCAATGGCAAATTCAGCGCGGCGCAGCGCGAAGTCTACGAGCTCGTGCTCGCAGCGCAAGCCGCCGCTATCGCGCAGGTCATGCCGGGTGCCGGGTGGAACGCCCCGCATGACGCGGCGGTGCAAGTGCTCGCTCGGGGTTTGGTCGATCTCGGCCTCTGCCGCGGCAGCGTCGACCAAGTGATTGAGAGCGGCGACTACCGCAAGTTCTATATGCATCGGACCGGACACTGGCTCGGGCTCGACGTGCATGACGCCGGCGACTACAAGCGCGGCGGTGACTGGCGCAAGCTTGAACCGGGTATGGTGCTCACCGTGGAACCCGGTTGCTATATTCAAGCAGGCGACGACATCCCCGACCGCTATGCGAACATCGGCGTGCGCATCGAGGATGACGTCGCGGTTACCGCGAGCGGCCATGAAGTGCTGACGCAGGCGGCGCCCAAAACGGTCGCCGACATTGAAGCCCTGATGCGTGGATGAGACCGCCGGCATCGTAATCGCAGGCGGGGGCCTGGTCGGCGCCGCCTTAGCGCTTGCTTTACGCACGAGCGCTCACGGCGTGACCTTGCTCGAGGCGCGCAGCTTCGATGCCGTCGACGCCGATGCGCGCGTAATCGCACTTTCCCATGGCAGCCGCTTGCTGCTCGAGCGGCTCGGCGCATGGCAGGCACTTACAGACGTAACCGCGATCAACACCATCGTGGTATCGCAACAGCGGCGTTTCGGCCGCGTTGAACTGAGCGCAAGCGAGGCCGGCGTGCCGGCGCTCGGCTACGTCGCGAGGTATTCCGCTTTGCGCCGCGCGCTCATTGGCGTGTTGTCAACGAGCGCGGTCAAAGTGATCAACGGCTGCGTGGTGCGCGACTTCAAAGGCGATGCCGATGGTGCGGTACTCACGGTCGAGTGTGCCGGCGCGACGCGCGCATTTGCGGCGCAGCTCGCCGTGCTCGCTGATGGCGGCGATGGTTTGCGCTTGGCGCACGTTGAGGAGCGCGACTATCGGCAGTCGGCGGTGGTGTGCGATATCACCAGCGATGCGCCGCATCAGAACCGTGCTTTTGAGCGATTCACGCCCCATGGCCCGTTGGCGCTGTTGCCGACGACGCTCGGTTGGTCGCTGGTGTGGACGCTTCCCCCCGCGCGCGCGCGCGAAATCAGCGCGCTCGATGACGCGCACTTTTGCACAGAATTGCAGGCGGCGTTTGGCGGCTCGCTTGGCAAATTACGTATTGCAGGCGCGCGCCAGGTGTTTCCGCTGAAATTGAAATATGCGCGGCGTCCGCGCGCCCGCCGCGTCGTATTGATCGGCAACGCGGCACAGTCCTTGCATCCGGTTGCGGGCCAGGGATTCAATCTCGGATTGCGCGATGCGTGGGAATTGGCGGTCGCACTGCGCGATACGCGCGACCCCGGTGATTTCGCGACTCTCAATACCTATTTCACGGAACGACGTTTCGATCGAACCGCCACCATCTTGTTCACGGACACTCTGATCCGCTTGTTTTCGAACAACATCCCGTTGCTCGACCGCCTGACCGGCACGAGCTTATTTTTGCTGGGCGGCATTCCGCACGCAAAAAATTTGCTGGTGCGCCGCATGATGTTTGGCGCTAACGGCTAAATAAAAATATCTGCATGCGCCGCTTTTCTTGCTTCCATGACGCGATTACAATTACGCCCTTCCCTGAATTTTCGCTCCAGTAAAAAAATCAATTTCATGCACGTCGGTCCCTATCAACTGAAAAATAATCTGGTCGTCGCGCCGATGGCCGGCGTGACCGACCGGCCGTTTCGTCAGCTGTGCAAGCAGATGGGCGCGGGCATGGCGGTATCAGAAATGGTTGCGAGCAATTCGCTGTTATGGGGCAGCGAGAAAACACGCCGGCGCGCCAATCACGAAGGAGAAGTTGATCCGATTTCGGTTCAGATCGCCGGCGCAGACCCCGCGATGATGGCGGAGGCGGCCAAATATAATGTCGATCAAGGCGCGCAAATCATCGACATCAACATGGGCTGCCCCGCCAAAAAAGTCTGCAACGTGATGGCCGGCTCGGCGCTGTTGCAGAACGAGCCGCTGGTCAAGCGCATCGTCGAAGCGGTGGTTCGCGCGGTCAATGTGCCGGTCACGCTCAAGATTCGCACCGGATGGGACCGCAGTAATCGCAATGCGGTGGCGGTGGCGCGACTCGCTGAAAGCGCCGGCATTCAACTGCTCGCCGTACACGGCCGCACGCGCGCCTGCGCTTACACCGGTGATGCCGAGTACGACACTATCGCCGCGGTTAAATCCGCCGTCCGAATTCCGGTCATTGCCAATGGCGACATAACGACGCCCGAAAAAGCCCGGCAGGTACTCGCGTACACGCGCGCCGATGCCGTCATGATCGGGCGCGCGGCGCAGGGCCGGCCGTGGATCTTTCGCGAGATCGCCCATTTTCTTGAAACTGGTACGCACTTGCCGGCGCCTGAAGTCGGTGAAATTCACCGTGTGCTGGTTGCCCATCTGCACGACCTTTACGCATTTTACGGCGACGACACCGGCGTGCGCATGGCGCGCAAGCATATCTCCTGGTACACCAAGGGGCTCGCCGGCTCGGCCGCCTTCCGGCATGCGATGAACCAATTGCAGAGCTGTGCCGGGCAACTCGCGGCCGTCGATGAATTTTTCGGGGAGCTGGCATCCAACAGCCAGCGGCTAATTTACGTTGAGGAACTCGCGGCATGATGGTGAACGAAAATGAAATGGCCCGCTTCGTGCGCAAAGCGATCGACGGCTACTTCAAAGATCTTGATGGGGAGAAGGCGCGCGGCGTCTATGACATGGTCATCAATAGTGTCGAGAAGCCGTTGCTCGAATCGGTGTTGACGAAATTGCGTGGCAACCAGTCGCACGCGGCGCAAGTGCTCGGCATCAACCGCAATACGCTGCGCAAGAAAATGAAAGCCCACGGGATCAAAGGCTAGAACCGTGGCGCGGGAAATGCGGGTTGAGCCGTCTCGGTCCTGAAGACTCAATCTTCAATCCTGCTCCACATGTCCGTCATCAAAACCGCGCTGCTCAGCGTTTCCGACAAATCGGGACTGGTTGAGTTCGCGCGTGGCCTAGCCGGTCTGGGCATCACGCTGTTGTCGACGGGCGGCACCGCTAAACTGCTGCGCGACAACGGCATCGGCGTGACGGAGGTGTCCGACCATACGGGCTTTCCCGAAATGCTCGATGGCCGCGTCAAAACCCTGCATCCTAAAATTCATGGCGGCCTGCTCGCGCGGCGTGACGTGCCCGCGCATGTGAGCGCGCTTGCGGATGCCGGCATCACGATGATCGATCTGGTCGTCGTCAATCTCTATCCTTTCAGCGAGACGATTGCGCGCGCCGACTGCACGCTCGAGGATGCAATCGAAAATATCGACATTGGCGGACCGGCCATGGTGCGCAGCGCAGCCAAGAACTACGCGCATGTTGCAGTCGTGACCGATCCGGCCGACTACGCCGGCCTGCTCGCCGAACTGCAGTCGGCCGAAGGCGCAGTCAGGGGAACGACGCGCTTCAAGCTCGCGCAAAAGGCTTTCTCGCATACTGCCGCTTACGACGGCGCAATCAGCAACTACCTGACTGCGCTCGGCGCTGACGGCGCGCGCACCGCCTTTCCCGAGCGGCTTAACCTGAACTTCGAACTGGCGCAGCCGCTGCGCTATGGCGAGAACCCGCATCAAAGCGCCGCCTTTTATAAAGATCTCGATCCGGCGCCGGGCAGCCTCGCGCGCTACACGCAACTGCAAGGCAAGGAGTTGTCGTATAACAACATCGCCGATGCGGATGCGGCGTGGGAATGCGTGAAGTCGTTTGGCGAAGCCGCGTGCGTCATCATCAAACACGCAAATCCTTGCGGCGTCGCGGTCGCCGGCGATCCGCTCCAAGCGTATCGGCTTGCCTATTCCACCGATCCAACGTCCGCATTCGGCGGCATCATCGCGTTCAACCGCGAGCTCGACGCCACGACGGCCGCGGCGGTAGCAGAACAGTTCGTCGAAGTGCTGATCGCGCCGCAGGTGGCGGCGGCAGCGCGCACGCTGCTCGCAAAAAAAGAAAATCTGCGCGTGCTTGAAGTGCCGCTCGCGGCTGGCGCGAACGCAATTGAGATGAAGCGCGTTGGTGGCGGATTGCTCGTGCAATCGCCCGACAACTTCAACATTACGGCGAACGATCTTAAAGTCGTCACGCGCGTGAAGCCGACGCCGCAGCAGCAGGAAGATTTGTTGTTCGCCTGGCGTGTCGCCAAATTCGTCAAATCCAATGCGATTGTGTTCTGTGGCAACGGTCGGACGCTGGGCGTTGGCGCGGGGCAGATGAGCCGCATCGATTCGGCGAGGATCGCTGCAATTAAGGCGCAGCACGCGAATTTATCGCTCGCCGGCGCGGTCGTCGCTTCCGACGCGTTTTTTCCGTTTCGCGATGGACTCGAGGTCGTCGCCGAAGCGGGTGCGACCGCGGTGATCCAGCCGGGCGGCAGTATGCGCGACGATGAAGTGATCGCGGCAGCCGACGAACGCGGCATCGCGATGGTATTTACCGCGCATCGCCACTTCCGGCATTAACGCCGCGAATGCCACGCAATGGACAGCCCGCAATGAAGCTTCTCGTCATCGGCAGCGGCGGCCGCGAACACGCGCTCGCGTGGAAGCTCGCGCGCTCCCCGCGGGTGTCCAAAGTCTATGTTGCGCCTGGCAATGCCGGCACCGCGCTCGAGGACGGCGTTGAAAATATCGAGATCACCGGGCACGCGGAACTGATCGCGTTCGCGCAGCAAGAACAAATTGCACTCACGGTCGTCGGACCCGAAGCGCCGCTCGCCGCCGGCATCGTCGACGCCTTCCAGGCTTCAGGACTCAGAATTTTTGGCCCGACGCAGCGTGCGGCGCAACTCGAAAGCTCCAAGGATTTCGCCAAGGCGTTCATGCAGCGGCATGGTATACCGACTGCCGCCCACCAGACGTTCACCGATGCGGTTGCCGCCCATCACTATGTCGACGAACGCGGCGCGCCGATTGTCATCAAAGCCGACGGACTCGCGGCTGGTAAAGGTGTGGTTGTCGCGGCAACGGTGCAAGAAGCGCATGCCGCGATCAATGCGATGTTGATCGGCAACACCATGGGCGCTGCCGGCAGTCGCGTCGTCATCGAGGATTTTCTCGACGGCGAAGAGGCGAGCTTTATCGTCATGGTCGACGGCCGTAACGCGCTGGCACTCGCGACGAGCCAGGATCATAAGCGCCTGAAGAATGGCGACGTCGGTCCCAACACCGGCGGCATGGGCGCGTATTCCCCGGCGCCAGTAGTGACGCCGGCCGTTCATGCCAAAGTCATGCGCGAAGTGATCAAGCCCGTGATCGACGGCATGGCGCAGGATGGTGCGCCGTTCGTGGGTTTCCTGTATGCGGGATTGATGATCGCCACGGACGGGCAGGTGAACGTCGTCGAATTCAACTGCCGACTCGGCGACCCGGAAACGCAGCCTTTGATCCTGCGCCTGAAAAGCGATCTCGTAGCACTGCTTGACCATGCACTCGCCGGCACGCTCGACAAGACGGAGGCCCAATGGGATACGCGCGCCGCATTGGGCGTGGTGATGGCGGCGCACGGCTATCCGGACGCGCCGCGCAAGGGCGATGCGATCACGGGCCTGCCGGCAGCAGGTGACGACTATCACGTCTTTCACTCGGGCACCGCGATCGACGGCGATGCGATCGTCGCCACGGGCGGCCGCGTCTTATGCGTGACCGCTCTTGGCCACGGCGTCAAAATGGCGCAACGGCGCGCGTACGAAATCGCCGAAACCATCCACTTCGATGGCATGCAGATGCGGCGCGACATTGGCTATCGCGCGACCTTGAATCAGCGGCGCTGAGCCGGCCAAAACTGCAAATATCGCGTGCTAGAATGATTTTCCCGCGCGCTGCTTTAACTTATACGTGCTGCGTTTTTAACGCGGAATCGACGCGCACGGTCTACAGGAGACTCGAATCATGGCAACTGCTGGCCTTGCGAAAAGCCTGACCGTTCCGGCGAGCATGAAGGCGTGGGTGCTTGGCAATCCCGATGAATTAACGTTAGTCGACAAACCGGTGCCGCAACCCGCCGCCGCCGAGGTACTGGTGCGCATCGACGCGATCGCGGTGTGCGCGACCGACCTTGAAATCATTCACAGCGGCCCGCCGGCGCTGATCCAGGGTGGCGACCCGTTTAACAAGAATTTCACGCCGGGCCACGAATACATGGGTACCGTTGTCAAACTCGGGCCCGGCGTCGATGAGTTCGACATTGGCGACCGCGTGACCGTGGAAATTCACGCCGGATGCGGGCGCTGCGAGCGTTGCCGCGAAGGCATGTATACGGCGTGCACCAATTACGGCATGAATTACGGCGACCGCAACAAGGGCCATCGGGCGAACGGCTTCACGACCGACGGCGGATTTGCGCAATTCGCGGTCAACAACATCAATACGATGGTGCATGTGCCCGACGACATGAGCGACGAGGAGGCGACGCTCGTCGTCACCGCCGGCACCGCAATGTACGGTCTGGACGTCATGGGCGGCTTGATCGCCGGCCAGACGGTGGTCATCATGGGACCCGGCCCGATCGGGCTTATGGGCGTCGGTGTTGCCAAGGCGCTCGGTGCGCAACCCGTGATCCTGACCGGCACGCGCGACAACCGGCTCGATATCGGCAAGCAGCTGGGTGCCGATCATGTGATCAACGTGCGCAACGAGGACCCCGTCGAAGCCGTCAAACGCATTACCCGCGGCAAAGGCGCGCACTACGTGCTCGAATGTTCTGGCGCGCCCAATGCGGTCAACGAAGCGGCGCACATGTTGAACCGCGGTGGCCGCATCTGTCTCGCCGCGTTTCCGCATGAGCCCGCGCTCGTCGATGTCGCGTATCTCGTGCGCAATAACATCTATTTGTTCGGCATCCGCGGCGAAGGCAAAAGCGCGACCCATCGCGCCGCAGCGTTCATGGCGCAGAAACGCTTTGACGCGAAGCTCATCCACACCCATACGTTTCCGCTCGCCGAAGTGCCGACCGCAATCAAGTACGCGCGCGAGCGCATCGACGACGCGATCAAAGTCGTCGTGAAAGTCCACCAGTAACAATGCGTGCCGGGGCGGGCGGTTCGGTCTGCGCGCGGGTCGCCGCCGCGTTGCTAGCGGCGTCGGCGTGGCACGCTAGCGCGCACGCGCAGGAAGCTTTCCCCGGCGGCAAGCCGATTGAACTCACGGTGTTGTTTCCGGCCGGCACATCCGCCGACGTGACGGCACGCGTGTTGGCCGATGGCCTGTCGAAACAGCTCAACACCCATGTGCTCGTCGTCAATAGGCCGGGCGCAGGCGGCGCGATCGGCTATAAGTATGTGGCGGCCCAAAGCACGGGCGGACATCACCTGGTGTGGAATTCGAATTCAATTTCGACCACGTTTCATACCGGCATGATGGCAATCGATTACCGCGCATTCGCGCCGGTTGCGCGTGTGCTGGTCGAGGCGCCTTTGCTCGTCGTCAAAAGCGATGCGCCGTGGAAAGACCTGCGCGAAATGATCGCGTATGCGAAAAGCTCGCCGGGCAAGTTGACCGTCGGCAACTCGGGCGCCGGCAGCCACACGCATTTTTCCGCCGTCATGCTGTTCAAGGCCGCCGGCGTCGAAGTGACTGACGTGCCGTTCGGCGCCGCCCAGGTCATCCCGAGCTTGCTCGGCGGGCACGTGAATGCAGCGATGCAACTGCCTGGTGCGCTCGCAGCACTGGTGCGCAATGGCAATGTGCGCGTAGTAGCCGCGCTGTCCGCGAAGCGCGATCCCGCGTTTCCTGATGTGTCAACGGCCGTCGAGCAGGGCGTCAATATCGTCGCCGATGCATGGCGCGGCATCGCAGTGCCCATGGGGTCCTCGCCGGCAGTGATTGCAAAACTCGAGGACGCGATTCGTAAAACCGTCGCAAGTCCCGAATTTATCAAAGCATGCGAAAACCTGTCGGTTGCGCCGGCCTTCTTGCCGGCAGCCGACTTCGGCCGCTTGATCGCAAAAGAAGATAGCGAACTTGCGCTCGTGATTCAGACGCTGGGCCTCAAAAAGAGCGCCAACTGAAGTTGCATTCAGTCGCTGATGCGGCCGTCGATTTATCGGCGGTCAAAACCTATCTGACCGGCTTGCAGCAGCGCGTGGTCGGCCAGCTCTCGTCGATTGACGGCACGAATTTTCTGCCGGATGCGTGGCAGCGGCCCGAAGGCGGCGGTGGACTGAGTTGCGTCATTGAGGACGGCCATGTATTCGAACGCGGCGGCGTCAACTTTTCGCATGTGTCCGGCCAGACCTTACCGCCCTCGGCGACCGCTTCGCGCCCGGAACTCGCGGGCCGCCGCTGGGATGCGCTGGGACTATCGCTGGTGCTGCATCCGCGCAATCCCTATGCGCCTACCGTTCACATGAATGTGCGTTTTTTTATTGCGCACGCGTTGGTCGACGCGACGCCACCCGTGTGGTGGTTTGGCGGCGGCATGGACTTGACGCCGTACTATGGCTTTGAAGGCGACGCCGTCCATTTTCACCGCGTGTGCCGGGATGCGCTCGCGCCATTTGGATCGGATATGCACCCGCGCTACAAACAGTGGTGCGACGAATATTTTTATCTCAAGCATCGCAGCGAGCCGCGCGGGATAGGCGGCATTTTCTTCGATGATCTCAATACGCCGGACTTTGCAACGTGTTTCCAACTCCAGCAAAGCGTTGGCGATCATTTTCTCGATGCCTATGTGCCGATACTCGAACGGCGCTACAGCCTTGCGTACGGCGAGCGCGAGCGGGACTGGCAAGCTTACCGGCGCGGCCGCTACGTTGAATTCAATCTGGTTTGGGATCGTGGCACGTTGTTCGGCTTGCAATCGGGGGGCCGCACGGAATCAATTTTGATGTCTATGCCGCCGGTCGTGAAATGGCGTTATGACTGGCGTCCCGCCGCCGGCAGCCCCGAAGCCGTTCTCATGAGCGACTTTCTCATCGCAAAAAACTGGCTTTAAAGCGAGGCTCGGAAAAAATCCGCTGCAATGAATGGTTGATGGATCCGCATTGCGGGCCGGGTGTCGGGGCACCGCACAGCGCACTACGAATTTAAAACCATTTTCCGCGCAGCGCTTTGAAGCCAGTGAGCAAGCGGCGTGCGACCGAAGACAAATTGACCGACGCGGCCGGCTGCACGACATGCGCTTTGACGAGCTCAGGCGTTTTTTTATAAGTCAGATAACGCTGCAGCGCCGAGTGCAAATGGCCTTTAAGTAGCTTTACCTTAACCGGCCGGCTCACAAATCTGAAAATTTGCGCTTCGTTGATAAGCGCGATTACAAGCTCGGAATCGGATGCCGACGTCGTGACGATCGCCAGAATCTGCGGATTTTCCTGCTTCAAAAGTTTGAGCATGTCAGTCAGTTGCCCTTGTCCGGCGCCGACGTCGGTAACTACGACGCCTATTTCACGCGCCTGCATAACGGCGAGCGCGGCGTCGATGTCGGGTGCGTATATAACCGGGCAAAGCCTTCCCGCGAGTTCACGCACGACGCGAAAAATTTCTTCATCGTCGTCGATTACCAAAATGCCCGCATCCGTTTTGCTTGGCAATTCGGCGACCGGCGTTTTGGTGTCGGCAAGCTGCAGGCCGATCGTCGCCGCCTCGGCGACAATCGTCTGCAGGTCGGTATTGTCCCAAGGCTTGCTGATGAATCGATAAACCTCGCCGTCGTTAATCGAACCGACAATCGCCGCCAGGTCGGAGTAGCCGGTGAGCAAAATGCGCACGCTGGTCGGCGAGATCGCATACGAGCGACGCAGCAGCTCGACGCCCGGCATGACCGGCATGCGTTGATCGCTGATGACGACATGCACGTGGTGCTTGCTCATGAAATCGAGCGCCTTGTTGCCGTCGGTCGTGGTGAACACATGGTAGCGCTGGCGGAACAGCGATTTGAGCGCCGTCAAAATGCGTTCTTCATCGTCGACCAGGAGCAGCCGCGCCTGTTTGACGCCGGTGTCGAGGCTGATAGCGCTGTCGCCCGGCAGCAATGCCGCGAGGTCGATCTCGGCGTTTTGAGCGACCTCCGATGCATTGCTCAATAGCCGCGCGGCATTCATCAGCGCGATGCCGTCGAGCGGTGGTGCGGCGGCGATTGCAGCTGCAACCGGCGCGAGCGCCGCATCGATCGCTGCCTGTAAAGCGTCCGCGAATTCGGACGCTCGCTGATAACGGTCAACACTCTTCTTGGCGAGCGCCTTTTGCAATACGGCATCAAGGAGCGGCGACAATTTTGTGTTGATGCTCGACGGATCGGGCGGCGCTACATTAAGGACTTGATGCATGACTGCCGCTGAATTGCCGACGAACGGTTTTCGCCCTGTGAGCAACTCATACGTGATCACGCCGACCGAGTACAAGTCCGCCTGCAAGCCGATGTCGATCCCCAGGAACTGTTCGGGCGCCATGTAGTGCGGCGTTCCCAGCACATCACCGATCTGGGTCAGTTGTGAAGTTTCGATTCTGGCAATGCCGAAATCGCTGACCTTGATACGGCCATCGCTATTGATCAGGAGATTGGCCGGCTTGACGTCACGATGGATCACGCCTGCCGCATGCGCATGGCCAAGACCGTCGAGCAGCTGACGGATGATTTCGCCGACCTCCCGCAACTCGTAGCCGGCCTCCTGCTGCAAATGCTGGGCAAGGGTCTTGCCATTGACGAGTTCCATAACGATGTAAGCGACATCGTCGTCTTCACCGTAGTCATAGATTTGTACGATGCGAGGGTGCACGAGGCGGCCGACTGCCTGCGCTTCGTGACGGAAGCGCTGCATGATATGTTTCAGATCGTCCTCGCCGAGCGAGGTTTTGGAAATAGCCTTGATCGCTACCGCGCGGGAAATCGCCGGATCGAAGCCGCGATAAACGCTGCCCATGCCGCCTTTGCCGAGCACGCCCTGGATTTCGTACTTACCGATTTTTTGCGGCGTCGTCATGAATTTAGCGTCAGGCGGCGAGTGCCGCGTCGGCTGGCGGCTGCAATGGCAACCACACGGTAAAGCATGTGCCTTTGGCGACGGTGGATTTCACTTCCAGGCGTCCGCCATGCTGCTGCACGATTTTGTATGAGATCGACAGGCCAAGGCCGGTGCCTTTCCCGATTTCCTTGGTCGAAAAAAACGGGTCGAAGATTTTGGGCAAAACGCCGGGTGCGATGCCGCCGCCGGTATCGGCAACATCGACAGTAACGCCGTCGCCGTCATTGCGGGTCGTCAGCGTAATCGTACCGGGGCGCTCACCCATCGCCTGCGCGGCGTTGGTAATCAAATTTAAAAATACCTGGTTGATTTGCGATGGCGAACACACGATCGGTGCAATCTGTCCGAGATGCTTATCGACGGTAACCGTCTTCAACAGATGCTTGGCAAGCAGCAATGTGCTGTTGATTCCCTCATTGAGGTTGAAGCTCGTAACCTTGCTGCGGTCGAGCCGGCTGAAATCTTTCAGGTTGCCGACGATCTCGGCCATCTGATCGGTGCCATACAGTCCATCATTGACGAGACCGCCCAGCTCGGCGAGGTCGTCATGTTGCTTCAACTGCGCAAGCTGCGCCGACACGACGCCAAACTGACGCGACAGGCCGTCGGCGTCATTGCCTGCCTTCAGCAGCGCGAGCAGTTTTTCGCAGTTGCCGAGCGTTTCACCAAGCGTCGGCAATTTGGCGGCAACGGCACCGAGACTATTTTTCACATACGCGAGCGGTGTGTTGATTTCGTGCGCGACGCCCGCGACCATCTGGCCAAGCGACGACATTTTTTCCGACTGGATTAACTGGGCTTCCGAATCTTTCAAGTGCTGCAACGCTTCGGACAATTCGCGTGTGCGCAACTGCACCCGGCGTTCAAGGTCAAGATTGGCGGCTTTCAGGTTACCGCCGAAATACGCGAGCAACACCAGCAGCGCGCCAGCATAGGCGATCAAATAAACGCGATAACGCTCTTTTTCAGCGAGCTCAGCTTCGAGTTCCTGATTGAAGGCGTGAGTCAGGGTATCAACCCGCGGCCCTGAAGTGAGCAGCATGAGTTTGGCGTACACCGACTGTTCGGCGGGCTTGGCTTTGAGCAGCGTTTGAACCGCGCCATTGAGGCGCGCCGCCGCTTCGCGCAGACTTTCGGGTGAGTTGCTTAACGTCGCGTCTGCGGATTCGAGGCCGGCGCGATCGCCGCCCTGCGCACGCCAGTAATACAACGGTGAGCTCGCCTGCAGCGTTGCCATTGCGGCTTCGAGCGCAGCAGGCCGCGGCTTTAATGCTGCGGCTGGCGCGCTTAATTCCGCGGTGCTTTTGAGGATTTCCCGAACCGCCGCTTGCGCGCGCCCGTTTTCTGCTTTAAACCGATCGACGAGGGCGGCTTTCTGCTCGATCGCCGCGCGCAATTCGGGCAAAGCAGCGCTGAGCGCGGCGCTCGGCGCGACCTTGACTGCGGCGCTCAGATTATCGAGCGCTTTAACCGCGGCCGCAGCGCGATCCGGCGCCCGTAAGTCGTTCGTGAATTCGGATCGCGTGCGCACCACGTCGAGATCCCACCGGCTGTCGATCTCTTTCAATTCGCGCAGAAAACCCAATATTTCATTCTGCTGACGCAAGTCTATCACCTGCGTTTTTTGGTACAAAAACGCCAGCGCGCCGGCGAGCGCGGCTGCGCTAACGCACAACAGTGCCGTATGCAGAGTTTCCGATTTACGCATGGCCTTCCCTCATTCGCCCAGATAAGCACGCCGCACGCGCGGGTTGGCCAGCAGCGCCGGCGCCCGGTCGCTTAACGTGATCTGCCCGCTTTCCATCACATAGCCGCGGTCGCACATCTCGAGCGCGAGCTTGGCGTTTTGTTCGACCAGCAGCATCGTCACGCCCGTGGCCGCGATCTCGCGGATCGTCGCGAATATTTTCTGCACCATCATCGGCGCCAGTCCCATGCTTGGCTCGTCAAGCAGCAACAGGCGCGGGCGGCTCATGAAGGCGCGCCCGATCGCCAGCATCTGCTGTTCACCGCCGGAAAGGGTGCCTGCAACCTGATGACGGCGCTCGGCGAGTCGCGGAAACAATTCGAGCACATGGTCATGATCGGCACTTATCTCCCCTTTATCATTCCGGCAATAGGCACCCATGCCGATGTTTTCTTCAACCGTCAGTCGCGGAAACACGCCGCGGCCCTCGGGGACCAACGCGATGCCCAGCTTGACTAAGCGATGCGACGGCAACGCGGTGATATCGGCGCCATTGTAACGGACGCGGCCCGCGCTGGGGCGCACCAGGCCCGTCAGCGCTTTCAACGTGGTGGTTTTGCCCGCGCCGTTCGCGCCGATCAGCGTCACCATCTCGCCCGCGTTAACCGAAAAATCGATGCCTTTGACTGCGTTGATGCCGCCATAGGCAACGTGTAGGCCCGCGACGGACAGCAGCGGTTCTCGTTGCGCGTCGCTATTCAAGCGCCGACTCGCGTGCGACGCGCACACTTGTCAGCGCGCGGTCAGGCAAGCGCGCCGCCCAGGTAGGCGTCAATGACAGCGGCATCGCGTTGCACCGCCGCCGGTGCGCCTTCGGCTATTTTCCGGCCGTAGTCGAGCACGGCGACGCGGTCGCATAAACCCATCACGAGCTTTACATCGTGCTCGATCAGCAAGATCGTGGTGCCGTCGCTGCGTATGCGTTCAAGCAAAAGTTTCAGCGTTGCAGTTTCGGTTGCATTCATGCCGGCGGCCGGTTCGTCCAGCGCGAGCAGCTTGGGCTCGGTCGCGAGCGCGCGCGCTATTTCGAGCCGCCGCTGATCGCCGTATGGCAGGCTGTTGGCGAGATCGTGCCGGCGCGCGCCGACGCCGACGTAGTCGAGCAATGCGGCCGCGTGTGCATGTATCGCGCGTTCTTCGGCGCGCACCGCGCGCGTGCGCAGCACCGCCCCGAGCACGCCCGCCCTGGTGCGCAAATGCCGGCCGACCATCACATTTTCTAGCGCCGTCATGTTG
>JANXRI010000298.1 GCA_025353085.1 Betaproteobacteria bacterium | reverse complement strand
AACGCGCGCCTTCGGCACCCGTTTCCTTAGAGGGTCGATGTGGTCAGAGGCCGCATTATGTGGAGTGCTTTGCACACCACATAATGCGGAGGGCAAAACCGCCGCCGCGTTCGTTGCGCGCCGTATAAATTCCGAGCGTGTCAGTCCGACGGACTCAGCAATTTTGCTGATCCGTTCCCAATTTTCTTGATCCCACCGGATATTTTTGATGTTGGCGTCTGAACCCATTTCGCGCTCCCGTTTTCTCTACTCTCTCTCTAGAGGTGGGGACAGGCAAACGCTTGCAGGGGAAGGACGATGAACGGTTAATTGGGAGGCGTGCCAATTTTTCCGCGCGGGACTGAGTGCCGCCGGTATAATTGCCACCTTGTTGAACACCCTTTTTAACCCGCAACCGCTCTCAGGACTGGCAAAAAACTAAGTGCGCCAAGGGGTTGGAATTTTGGCTGTGGCTGGGGATTTGTGTCCTGTCCCCGCAACCACACCTAGAATCGAGCCACCGGACGCCATTAACAGGCGTTCGGTGGCTCGTTTGCCGTGAACTTGTCCGGCGTGTTTCGCCGCCGGTCGCTACGAAAACTCCACGGTCTTCATTTTAAGGCGTTTTGCGTTGCTGACCATCGTTACGTCCAAGGTGGCGATGGTCCTGGCGCCGATCTCCTGGGCTACAGCAAGATGCAGCGCGTCGCTTGACCGCAACCCGTGTGCCGGCTCCCGAACCATTTTGGCCGCGTCTTCGAAGGCGCGCCGGCTCACGGGAGCTAAGCGTAAACCTGATTGGCAAAACGTCTCGAAGCTGCGCCATGCGGTCTTCGCATCCTTGGCGGTCAGCGTTCCCGATCGCTCCTTGATGGATAGCGCGCTGGCAAACTCGGTGACGATCCAATCCGATGAAACCACTGGAACATCGCACGCATTGAACCAACGATCTATAAGATCGCTCGAGGGCTCTGCCACGAACAGGGGTACAGCCGCGCTGGTATCGAGATAAACCATCAGTAGCGGGCCTCCCGGCGCATCCGTTCAACTACGGGTTCGGTCACCGGCATGCCCCGGCGCAGTTTACGTAGCCGTTGGAGGAATGCGGCTTTATCGAATGTTTTAGCGGGGGTGAGTGTGATTTTTCCGGCCGGCGTGATCTCCGCATCGACGCTATCGCCTTGCCGCAGGCCAATAGCGCGGACGCATTCGGCCGGCAGCCTTACGGCCAAACTGTTGCCCCATTTAGCCAGTTGAAGTCTCATGTTTTCCCCGATGTAGATACATGGATATACAGTATGGTAACAGGCGATCAGGATTTGGCAAGCCCAGCGTAGCATGCTTCACAATGCGATCCTGTGGATTCCACCGCTTCCGCGGCCCCGAGCGGGCATCAGCCAACCAAGTATCCGCGCGACTGGTCCGCGTAACGAGACCCCCCGAGTAGACAAATTAACGTAATTACTTGATTATATTTGAGGCGAGCTATTTGATACGGATGCGATTCTGGGTGCGAACGCGTGTCCCCGCAACCAAAAACTGAATCGCCGGCAATCTCAAGGTTGCCGGCGATTTTCTTTTGCGCGGCCGGTTGGCGGTGAAAAATCCGCGCATCACGTGAGAAAATACGCGCTCAACATTAGTCTCACCGAGGAAGTCCATGAAATTGCTAGGCTCGCCCGGCAGTCCGTACGTGCGCAAAGTGCGTATCGTGTTGGCCGAAAAACGCATCGATTACGAATACATCATTGATCGTCCATCCAGTCCTGATTCACGCGCGGCCGAATTCAATCCGCTCGGAAAAATTCCAGTGCTCGTGCGGGACGACGGCCGCCCGGTTTACGATTCGGTTGTCATCGTCGAATATCTCGAAGGACTTGTCGCCGAGCTGCGGTTGATTCCGCTTTCATTCGATGAACGCATCGAGGTCAAACGCTGGGAGGCGCTCGGCGACGGCATCGCCGACGCGACCGTCGCGATTTCACACGATTTGCGCGAGCCCGAGTCACGTCGCAAGCTTCCCGCATGGTATGACCGCCAGCGCCAGAAGATCCAACGCTCGCTGGCGACGATGGAGCGCGATCTCGGCAGTCGCGAATTCTGCCATGGCGGGGCGTTCTCGCTGGCTGATATCGCCGCCGGGTTCGCGCTCGGTTATTTAGATCAGGTGATGCCAGATACCGATTGGCGCAGTGAGTCGTCAGCACTGGCACGGCTGGCGCAACGCCTGTCGACGCGCGAATCGTTCATTACGACCAAACCCGTCGCGTGACAATCAATCGTTCAAGGATGAGTCTTAAATGAGCGATCTCGAATACAGCGTCCAAAACCACATCGCGACACTTTTGCTGAATCGTCCCGACAAGAAAAACGCTTTTACCGACGGCATGCTCAAGCAATGGCGTCAGTGTTTGCTGGATGCACAGGACGATCCGGCAGTGCGGGTCATCGTGGTCACCGGCGCCGGCGATGCATTCTGCTCCGGCGGGGACCTGGGCCGGCGCACGAGCGAGCCGCAGGCGGGCGAGCCGACGGTGCTGGAGCGCAAGCAACGGTTCGGCAAGACGACGCATTCGGTGGCCCTGACGATTCCGCAAATCGACAAGCCCATCATCGCGGCAGTGAATGGCGCGGCGGTCGGCGCCGGTATGGACATGGCGCTGATGTGCGACATCCGGCTCGCTGCGCGCTCTGCGCGGTTCGCAGAAGCCTATGTGCGCGTCGGTTTGATACCGGGCAATGGCGGCTGTTACTACCTGCCGCGCATCGTCGGCGTGGCGCGCGCACTCGAACTGCTGCTGACCGGTGAATTCGTTGGTGCGGAAGAGGCGCTTCGTATTGGTCTGGTCAATCAAGTTTACGACGACGACAAGTTTCTTGATTCGGTTTATTCCTATGCGCAAAAAATCGCGGCGATGCCGCCTGTAGCCGTGGCGATAATCAAGCGCGCCGTGTATCAATCCTTGACGTGCGATTTGCGCACCAGCCTTGAATTGATTTCATCACAGATGACCATCGTTCAGACCACCGAGGATTACCGCGAAGCGATCGCCGCCTATAAGGGCAAGCGCGCCGGCGTTTATAAAGGCCGGTAAACGGCCAGTGACAAAATTGGACGGCCTGTTTCATCCGCGCTGCGTCGCGATAATCGGTGCCAGCGGCGATTTGTCGCACGGGGGCGAATCGCTACTCCAGTTGGATGTTGGTTTTTTCCCGCACGCGCGTCCATTGCGCAAGATCGCGGGTGAGACGGCGTGTGAACTCGTCCGGTGTGCTCGAAATCACTTCCGCGCCGAGCCGCGTGAAGCTGTCGCGCGTTGCCGGCAGTGCGAGTGTTTTCAATACTGCTTCGTACACTTTCTGCACGACTTCTTTGGGCGCTGCTGCCGGCAACACGATGCCGGTGTATGTTGACGCCTCAAATCCCGGCAGGCCCGCTTCGATCATCGTCGGGACCGCGGGTATCGAAGCGGAGCGCCGTGAAGTCGCAATCGCCAGCGGTCTCAGCTTGCCGGCCTTGATCAAAGGGCTCGAGCTGCTCAGTTGATCGAATATGAGATCGACTTGTCCACCGATGACGTCAATAAGCGCCTGGCCGCTGCCTTTGTAAGGTATGTGGACAAACCTGATGCTGGTATTCAATTGAAAAAGTTCGCCGGTGAGATGCGTC
>JANXRI010000249.1 GCA_025353085.1 Betaproteobacteria bacterium | reverse complement strand
CCTTTTCTACCGTCGGCCGTTCACCGGCCCGCAGCAGCTGATCTGCCGCTCGTTCCACATCGTTCCCCGAGACACCCCGAGAGGGGCTGCCGTAGGGTCTTGGTGGTCTGGTCGGTTCCAACATGTAATGTATCATACAGCATATGTAATGCAGATAATATAGTTGGTAGATAACTATAATAAGGACACTTATCCAGATCATCTAGGGTAAGATCGGATCCATGGATCCGACCGAAAGCCAGGGAAAATCGCTGATTCCATGGATTCCGGCGGGTGCCCCGGAACTGCCGTCAAAGACGCTCATATATATAGAGCAGTGGTGGCAGCGCGCCCAAGACGCCTATCCGCCCAATACCCGCAAAGCCTGGGCCTGTGATTGGGCGGTGTTCTTAGGCTTCTGCGAGGGTCAGAGTTCGTGTCCGTTACCGGCCAGCCCCGAGACGGTCGCGCGCTTCGTCGGGTTCTGTCGAGAAGCATTGAAGAAGCCGGCGACAGTTAGGCGGTACTTGACGACCATTGCGCTGGCGCATCGGGTCGCCAAGCTGATGAACCCCTGCGACGACGAGGCGGTGAAACTTGAGATCAAGGCATTCACCAATGCGGTGGGCGTGCGACAGCGACAAGCCAGAGCGTTGGGCTGGGCCGAGATCAAGCAATTCCTGGAGACTGCGGGCGAGAGTATGCCGGCGACGCGCGAGCGAGCGTTGATCTGCGTGGCCTACGACACCATGGCCAGGCGTAGCGAACTCGTCGCGTTTGATCTGGATGATTTCCAATTTCTTACCGATGGCACCGGGCGTGCGCTTATTCGACGCTCGAAGACCGATCAAGTGGGGGAGGGCAATACCGCGTATCTTTCACGCACGACGGTGCGGTATCTGAAGCTGTGGCTCGAGGCAGCTGAGCTTGACGCAGGGGCGGTTTTTAGAAGAGTGATCGGTCGAGGCACCGCTAAAGATCTCCCAAGTGGCCGCGGCCGGATTGCGGAGCGTCTGAGCGTCGATGCGATCGCGCAGGCATTCAAACGTGTCGCGAAATGGATCAAAATGCCGGCGGACGAGGTGGCGCAGGTGAGCGGGCACTCGATCCGGGTGGGGGCGACGCAGGATCTGCTGGCGCTGAATATCGATCTGGCGTCGGTAATGCAGGCTGGGCGTTGGAAAACGAATCGGATGCCCATGCGCTATGGGGAGCATGTGCTCGCGGCGAGGGGCGGGATGGCGAGGGCCGCAGCGGCACAGGGGAGGGACCCAATGTAACGAAGAGGTTATTTTCCAACATAGGCCCCAAGGTAAGGAACGCTAGAAAATAGGACTTTCAGCCGCTTATGTTAAATAGCCGTTTCGTGTCCCCACGGTAAAGAAGACCAAATAATAGGACTTTCGCCCTATTGGGCGGCCTCAGCGACACTTAATCACGCAGCGATTTTGCCCTTCGCGGCAACGATCGAAATCCCCGACTCGCGGATCCGTTCATACATCGCATCCGGCGCCAAATCGATGCCCCCCGGCCAGCTCAATGCACCATAGTCCAGGTAGACTTTTGAGAATATCGATTTATCGCATAACGGGTCGAAGCCGTCACCGAGAGGACCCTGAGACAGACGAGGTGATAGATCCACGATTCCCGACGTCCCGTCCGCGAAGGTAACAGCAATTGTGAAGTCCGACCTAAGCTCGAATGCTTTGATTGACCACGTTGACACGGACGACTACTCCAAGGGTTCGATGCTCACCGCCGGCGCCGGTATCTGGCATCTTTCCCAATTAGCAAAGAGCTCCGATTTGTGGAGCGATGCCCATTCTACAACGAGTGCGTGAGCACGGCGAGGCAGACTTCCTTGCAGAATGTCCAAGCTCGCTATGGCGTATTGCGCTTCGAATTCGCCATAAAACGCATGGAAATGGGGCGGCGGATGATCTTCCCAATACATTCGGATGACAATTCCGAAGAACTCACTGATGGTCGGCATGCAAGTATTATAAGACTAATGCTGTCGATAGCTCACCTACGCTGCCCTCGCGGCGGGCGAATCGAGAGCCGTCGGCAAGTGTCGGTTCGGCGGCCCGGAGTGCGTCTTGATCCGGGCCGGATACACACCGAACCGATTGACGCGACTGGTTGGGTAGGGACTGAAGTGGGCCAGGTCCGCGGCCGAGATAGCAATTCCGCGACTGTGCAGCGTGTGCAAGGCTTGAGTCTGATCGGCCACCGTTTGCACGGCCATCGCATTCGACACGAGTTCGTTATAAATAATGGCCTTCTCCTGTTCGGCAGGGTTGTTGGTTTTCGTCCCTCCTTCATCCCCGAAATGCAGATACTTCGAGAATTGATGGCTGCGTTCCACTTTCGTGGTGCCCTGGTGCACGTCCCGACGCATGGATTCGTCCCACGTCCAGCGTAGCAAAAAGATCGTGCGCACCGCCAACCCCAGTTCCTGAAGCGCGAGTGAGAAGGGATCCCGGTTACTCTGGCTATTGACGCGCGCAAGGACCGCGGAGGG
>JANXRI010000248.1 GCA_025353085.1 Betaproteobacteria bacterium | reverse complement strand
CTGCTTGCGATGCAGGACACGCCCGAGATGATGACTGCATGGCAGGCGAGTGAGGAAGAAGCGAGGCGGCATGGCGTGTTCGGCACGCCGACCTATGTCTATAACGGCACTTTGTTTTGGGGCCAGGACCGGCTTGAATTCATCGATGAGGCGTTGTCCGCCTGATTGACGGCAAGTTTTATTTTTCCCGGAGCGAAGAAAGGCAACGAATCATGCAACGCAAGGACATCAAGATTCAGGCCAGCGGCGGCGGCGAGTTTGATTGCTACGTAGTGACGCCTGATGCAAATGACACAGTGCCGGCCATGGTGCTGGCATCGGCAATTCACGGCGTGGATGAAGACCTGCGCGCGATTGCCGACGAGTTTGCGGGACATGGCTACGTGGTCGCAGCGCCCGATCTGTTCTGGCGCTCGGTGCCAGGCCCATTGGCGCGCGACGATCCGCGCTCGCCGGGACGCGGTCAGCCGCGGCTGGAGAAAATCAAGGCCGGCGAGGCAGACATGGCCGACACGCTAGCGATGTTGAAGAAGAGTGAGCCGAAATTTAACGGGCGCGCAGCCGCGATGGGTTTTTGTTACGGCGGTCCGTTCGCGATTCTCGGACCCAAGCGTCTCGGTTATGCGGCGGGTGTTTCATGCCACGGCACGCAACTCGGCGATTTTATCGATGAACTTGAGGGCATGACAAAGCCGCTGTGCATCATCTGGGGCGATAAGGATCATGCCGCACCGCCGCCGGTGCAGGAGATGTACCGCCAGGTTCCGGCGCGCATGAAAAACGTCGAAGTGCATATCTTTCCCGGCATCGAGCATGGCTACATGATGCCGAGCGCGCCGGCGTACAGTGCGAAGACACGCGAGTTTTCAATGGAGAAAGCGCTGAAGATTCTGGCCGGGCTGCGGGCGTAAAAGGTGTCATTCGCGCATCGTCTTGATCCGACCTAACCTTCCCCGCTATTCGCAAGGGAAGGGATTTCACGATTTAGAAGTGCTCCCTCCGCATCTCCCACGCAAGGGCAACCAGCCCTTCTACGCCGGTTCCATCCCTGATTTTCGAATGGCGCCGGCTGCCGCGGGCGACCGGATGCAGTCCACCCATGCACGTGCGGCGGCCGGTTCACGCGCACTTTTCTGCATGCCGGCGCAAAAGATCGTGACGCGCTGGATCTCGTCGGGCAACGGACCGATAAAATCGATGCCGGGTACGGGCAGCAATTCGCTGACCTGCTGAAACGCAATTTCTGCGTCACCGCGCGCGACTACCGCGCCGGACGGCTCGCCTTTGACCTGTCGCGATTTCGCTTTTAATTCGGCGGCAATACCCAGGCGCTCGAAAAGCTGCAGGATGTAAACGCCGCTCGGGCCCGTCGAAAACGCGATTGCTTTAGCAGCCAGCAATGCGCGCTTCAATGCAGCCGCCGAAGAAATGTCCGGGCGTGGCGCGCCGGCGCGCACCGCGACGCCAACGCCGGATCTCGCGAGATCGACTTTGCTGTCCGCCGCTATGCGCCCGCAGTTGATCAACTCATCGATATCGCTCGACTGCATGATGACGAGGTCACTGACTTCACCGTCCTTCACGCGTTTCAGCAAATCGACACCCGGCACCCAGCGCGTCGCGATTTTGTGTCCACTGGCCTGCTCGAAGGCGGGCACGAGTTCGAGATAGGCCGGCTTGATTGCGGCCGACGACATGACTTCGATTTGGGTCGCCATGTTTAGCGCGGCTTCTTCAGGTATTCGGCGTTTACGCAGTTCGCGAGCTTGCCGTCATGCAGGTAGTCGTACGCGGTTTCAATCGCTTTGCGCCGCAGATCGGCGAGCGAGTCGCGGCTGAAAAATGCCGCGTGCGGCGTGAGCAAAACGCGCCCGCGAATCCACGGCTCGTTAGCCTGCCAGGCGGCAACGAGTGGATCGTCCGTCGATGCCGGCTCCTTCGGCAATACGTCGAGACCGACGGCGCCGAGTTTGCCGCTTTTCAACCCCGCCAGCAAAGCTGCGGTGTCACAGATCGGTCCTCGCGCGGTGTTGATGAGAAAGGCGCCGGGCTTCATCGCGGCGACGGCTGCGTCATCGATCATCGCGCGCGTAGAGTCGTTAAGCGGCGCGTGGATCGTCACGACGTCGGCCATGCCGAGCAATTCGTTAAGCGTGCGCGCGCGCGTGAACCCGAACGCGAGCTCGGTGCCATTCGGCAATTCCGGATCGTAAAAAGCGACGTTCATGCCGAACGCGCGCGCGCGCAAGGCGGATGCGGTGCCGATGCGCCCCAACCCGATCACGCCATAGCATGCGCCGCGCAACCGGCGCGCGGTCACGTTGTGTACGTGCGTCCAACCGCCTTTGAGATCGGTGCGCAGCGCAGTGTCGAGCGCCGCGATGCCGCGCGCGAACGTCAGCATGATCGCAACGGCAGAATCGGCGACCTCCGTGGTGCCGTAATCGGGCACGTTGCACACTGCAATGCCAGCGTCGCCGCACGCTTTCAAATCGACGACGTCGAACCCGACACCGTTGCGCACGACGATGCGCGTGCGCTTGATATGAGGAATGACCTTCGCGTCGATCGGCACGAAGCGCGTGATGATTGCATCGCAACTTTCCCACGCCTTCAGTTCAACCGCCTCGAAGCGGTCCTTGCGCGCATTGACGAGCACGGTATCGGCGCCCGCGACTTCGCGTTCAATGTCGAGTGGATCGGAGCGGCTGTCGGGAAACAAAATGTTGAATGGCACGGCGGTTTTCCTTTGAATTGTATTTTTTTCGGCCGGGCAATTTTAAGGCTTTCCGCCACGCTTTGCCGGCGCCCTCAGCGCTCGGGTAGCGGAATGAATTCCGTTTCGTGCGGTACCGACGGGTAATTCTGATCGCGCCAGCGCTGCTTGGCCGCTTCGATCAAGTCCGGCGAACTTGCCACGAGGTTCCACCAGATGATGCGGTCGCCGTCCATCGGCGCGCCGCCGAGCAGCATCACGCGCGCATGCGTCGTGGCGTGAATCTCCACAGTGCTGTCAGCGCCGAACACGGACATGTGGTGCGGCGCGGCGTCGACGCCGTCGATCGTCACTTTACCTTCGACGATATACGCGGCGCGCTGTGCATGCTCGTCCGGCAATTCGAACATCGAGCCAGCCGTCATCTCGACTGCAAGGTAAAACATCTCTGAAAACGTCGGCGTCGGCGCGCGCGCTCCAAATGCCGTGCCGGCGATCAATCGCATTTCGACGCCCGGTCTTGCGATCAGCGGCAGGTTCGCCTTGGGCACATGAGTGAAAGAGGGTGCGGCGCCTTCGTCCGACTTGGGTAGCGCGACCCATGTTTGTATGCCATGCATACGTCGCGCGAGCGGACGGTCTTCATCGGGCGTGCGCTCGGAATGCACAATGCCCCGACCGGCCGTCATCCAGTTCACGTCGCCGGGCGAGATGCGCTGCACGGTTCCCAGGCTGTCGCGATGCAAAATATTTCCTTCGAACAGATAAGTCACCGTGGCGAGCCCGATGTGCGGATGCGGACGCACATCGATGCCGCGCCCGGGTGCGAAATCAGCCGGCCCCATGTGATCGAAGAAAATAAACGGTCCGATCATGGTGGTCGGAAACGCGGGCAGCAACCGCCGCACGGCGAAATCGCCGAGGTCTTTGGTATGCGGGATCAAAACAGTCGACGTGGATGCCGTCATTGGGACACCTCTGAAACGAATTGAAATATACCGGTCACGACCTGAGCGTCGTCGGAATATGAACTTCCGCGTGGAGCGTGCGGTGGACCGGGTACTTGCTGGCGATTTCGAGCAGCTTCGCGCGTGAATTCTTTCGTGCCTGAGCAGTACCGTAACGCGGTCGAGCGGCAATTGTTTCTGGTCCGCGTAAGCGCGCAGCGTCATTGCAGTGCAGGCGCCAAGGCTCGCCAGCAGCAAATCGTACGCTGACGGGGCGCTGTCGTTGCCGCCATAAGCCGCCGGCTCGTCCGCGCGCAACACGTGACGGCCCGCGCGTATGGTTTGCGTGAACTTGCCAACGCGTGTTTCCAGCACGGCGACGCTGCCCTCATCGGCGGTCAAGTCATCATCGGGTTGCGCCGCTTCGCCGAGATAGCGGCCCGCCCATGCCGCCAGCACGGCGGCGACGTACGACGCATCGGCCTGCCGGGTCAGCAGGTGATCGGCGTCGTCGAGCGACACGAAACTTTTTGGATGTCTGGCGGCGAGAAAAATCCGGGCAGCGTTTTCAATGTTGACCGTGGTGTCGCGCGGACCGTGGAAGACGATAAGCGCTTTGCGCAGGTTGCCAATTGCATCGCGCAGGTTATGGTCCGCGATGTCGTCGAGGAACTGCTGGCGGATGCGAAAAGGACGGCCGCCAAGCATGACTTCAGCTTCGCCGCGCGCTTGAATCTCCGCAGTGGCTGGTTGCAGCAAGCCGCGTATGTGGTCGGGCTCAAATGGCGCTGCTATCGTCGCCACCGCCACGGCTTCCGGCACATGCGCCGCGGCGGCCGGCACCGCCGCGCCGCCGAGACTGTGGCCGATCAGGATTTTCGGCGCCGCATACTTGTTACGAAGAAAATCCGCCGCGGCGCGCAAGTCGGCAATGTTCGACGAAAAATTCGAGTTGGAAAAATCGCCTTCGCTGCCGCCCAATCCCGTAAAGTCAAACCGCAGGACCGCTATACCTTGGGCCGCAAGCGCGCGGCTGATGCGGGTCGCGGCATGACTCTCCTTCGAGCACGTGAAGCAGTGGGCAAACAGTGCGTAGGCGCGTAGCCCGCCTTGCGCCGGCTCGAGCCGCGCGGCTAGCATGGCGCCGTCAGCGCCCGAAAAGTGGATCATTCCTGAAAGGTCTGCCATGCGCTGTTATCCCGATAGGAAATTGCTCATTTCAAAATAAAAGTCGCGCGCCAAACCGCGCGCGCGTTCCGAAGTAAATGAGATTCTGCGAAGGGATTTATCCTACACCGCTCGAGGGTGCAAGTGGGCGCATGATCCGAAGCATGACCGCGATACGATCATGCCGTTGTTACGCGATTACGGTGAAGGTCAGCGGGCGACGGCTAATCTCGGTTGATCGGAACGCGTGAGTGTATTCAGTTCGTCGCCGAGATAGCGCGCAATTGCGCGCATGCCGTACAGGCCGGCTTCAGCTTCCGCCGCAGTGTTGTAGTTGGTGTTCGTATTGACGTCATACGTATAAAGCTCGCCCGCCGCATCGGAGATGAATTCGATGCCTGAAATACCGATGCCGTTGTCGGCAATGAACCGCTGATAGCGCTCGATGATCGGGTCGTTAAAATCGCGCACGATGTGAAAGCGCGGCGCCGCCGCAGTCGCGGCCTCGCCGACCGGGCAGAATGCGTCGCCGACCTGGCACACATCGGCGGGGCAAAGCTCGAAGCCGAGCGTTGTATCGACGCGTACGGCGTAGAGGAATTTTCCGCCGACGAATTCGACCCGCGTAATAAACGGCTCGGGCGCGCGGATGTACTGCTGGACGAGCGTAATGCCGTCGATCGAATCCTCGAACACCTCGCTGTCGACGTATTGCTCGAGTGCGCCGGCATCGTGAAACAGCCGCACCCCGAGGCCTTTGCCTGCACGGTTGTGCTTGGTGATAAACGAACCGGTGAATCCGCGCGCGGCTTCGACGATATGGCGCCGGCCGATAGCGGCGGTCGTGCGCGGCGTGCGGATGCCGTAGCGCGCGAGCGCGGCGTACTGCGCGATCTTGCTCAGTTCCAGTTGCAGTGCGCGGCCATTGTTGACGATGCGCCGATCATGCTGCTCTAGCCACGCGAGCACTGCCGCAGTGTACTCGGGCGCGTACCGGTGCCCGCGAGTATGCGACGACGCACTCATGCGGTTGTAAAACACGCCGTCGGGTGGCACCGCTGAAAAATCTAGCACGCCCTGGTTGAGGAACCACTCGGTGTAAGGCAACTCGAGTTCGGCAAACGCCGCCCGCAACGGGTCGACCCAGGCGTCGTTCTCGTGAATTACGTGGATTTTTTTCATGGTGTGCGCGCGTGTAAGGCATTAAAAACACGAGGGTAGCGAGCGACCGTAAAAAGTGGAAGGAATAAAGAGTTACATCTTTATAACCAATTAATATATTTCCTTCGAAAAATCGGCGGTGGCGCAGCGAATGCTCGCGGCGACACGGGCTAATCGATGGCGAGCGTCGAGCGATTACTGCGCGGAAATACCCGCTTCTTTAGCCGCTTTACGATAGCGCTCGATTTCACGCGGCAGCAAATCGGCAAGTTGCGCCGGTGTTGCTATCCATGCCTCGGCGCTTTCGTTGTCCAGAAATTTTTTCATCTCGGGGCCGGCGAGGATTTTATTGACCGCCGCGTTGATGAAATTCAGGCGATCTGGCGGCAAGCCGGCGGGTGCGAATAGGCCCCACCATAATTCGTACGAGTAGCCGGGCACGCCGGATTGCGCGATCGCCGGCAAGCCGGGTAGCAACGCAGACGGTTTTTCGCTGGTGACCGCGAGTGCGCGCACGCGCCCCGCGCGCAATTGCGGATTGACCGCAGCGGCGCTCGCGATGACGATTTCAACTTCGCCCGATGCGAGCGCGGTCATCGCCTGCGAAATTCCTTTGTACGGAATATGCGTGAGCTGGATACCGGCGGCCGACGCGAACAGCGCCCCCGAGAAATGATTGTTGCCGCCGGTTCCTGACGATGAATATTTGAGACCGCCCGGATCTCTCTTCGCGAGCGCCACGAGTTCCTTCACGTTCCTGGCCGGCACCGATGGGTGAACCGCGAGCATCATCGGTGCGCGCGCAATCATCGCGATCGGCACGATGGCGCGCGCCGGATCGAACGGCAGTTTTTCGCGCACCGCCGCCGTTGCAGGATAAGACGAGGTGTGCCCGAGCAACAGATAACCGTCAGGCTCGGCCTTCGTTGCGATCTCCGTGCCTATCATGCCGCTCGCACCGGGGCGGTTATCGACGACGACGTTCTTGCCCCATGCAATGGCGAGTTGCTGAGCGACGCTGCGCGTCATGATGTCGATGGAGCCGCCGGGCGTGTACGGCACGATAATCTGCACATTGCGTGCCGGGTACGGCGCCTGCGCCGCGGCATATGGCGCGACAAAAATGGCTATCGGCAGAATAAGGCGGGCGCCCAGGCGCATCGTTAGAATTGTCAGCATGTTTTCTCTCGCGTTGTGGTTTCGATTTTGCGCTTTTATGATACCTCACCACGCCGTCAGTGTTGCCGCCACCCGTATAGCGGCAGCGGGCCGCAAGCGCTGATACCCAGCGCGGTTGACTAAATTTTTCACGCGGCTCACGATGGCAGCCTTCAATATCGGCAGAAAAAAATTCATGATTACATTACCGAACGGGTTCGCGCGCCGTGCATTGCAAGTCTCCGCGTCGACTGCGCTGATCTTGGGCGCCGGCTTCAACGCTTCATACGTCGCACGCGCAGCCGACGCCGGCGACATTGCGGAAGGTCAGCGGCTGTTCATGCAAAAAGGCAACTGCCAGGCCTGCCACGGCTGGGCAGGCGACGGGCGCAAGACGGACAATCAGATGCCGGATGGCGCGAACCTGCGCGAGACCAAACTCGACCGCGCCGCTTTCGTGATGATCGTGAAGTGCGGGCTGCCCGGTACCGGCATGCCGCCGTTCGACCGGCTTGCGTATAGCGACGGCCGCTGCTTTGGCAAAAAAGACGCCGATCTCAAGGCGCAGGGCATAAGAATGGCGGACCCGCCCGCGACGTTGCAGCCGCGCGAAGTCGAATTGCTCGCCGAGTTTGCGTTCGCGAAAATAATCGGCAAAGGCGCGATGGATCGCGCGAAGTGCGCCGACTATTGGGGCAGTGCGAGCGAGGTGTGCAACGAACTGAAATAGGGTACAGGAAACTGAAGTAAATCACCGGCGCGGCATCGTGCCGCTCCGGTGCGGCTCATCAGTTCAGGGCAAACACGAACAGGTAGCTCGAGTTTTCAAGCTTGTCGAATTTTTTCGGATGCAGGTGGCGGCCGCTGGTCTGCACGGCGAGATATTGCCTGGCGCCGATCGCGTAGGTGACCGGCGCGCCCTTGAGCGGCGTGCCGACATTGAAGCGCCACAATTCCTCCAGCGTGTCGTCGTTGTACGCGACGACCCAGCCATCCTGCAACGCGGTGAATACGATGCCGCCGGCTGTCGCGATGGTGCCTGAGCGGATTTCGATGTCGGTAACTGCTTTGGCGACCACCTTGTGCTTCACGGTATCGAACGCGGTGATTGATCCGTAATAAAGATCGCTCGTGTAATCACGTTTGTCGCTCGCTTTCTCGTCGATGTCGCCGCCGCCTTTGATGTATCTCACTTCGGCGCCGTTCTGAGTGAAGCAGCCTTCGGTGCCCACGCCATAAGCGATGTTCTTGACCGGATTAAAAGCAGTCGGCTGGTGCGCGATGCCGCCGTGCCAGGTCGGGCAGGTCCGCTTCATCGGATCGCCGCGCAGCGAGCGCGCCGCCGGATTGTAAATCTGCACGTCGAGCCTGGGGTCGTATTCGAGCGGCATGCCCGTCTTGGGATTGATGCCCTTGGTCCAGTTCACGTCGTTCACATACTGATCGGCCTTGATGAACTTGCCGTTGGTGCGATCGAGCGTGTAAAAAAATCCGTTGCGCGCGAAATGCGTGACGACCTTGCGTGTTTTACCGTCGATCTGCGCATCGTGCAGCATGTGGATGCCGACTTCATCGTAATCCCACGAGTCATTCGGGGTGTACTGGAAATACCAGGCGAGTTTGCCGGTGTCGATGTTGATGGCCACCGCTGAGTTGGTGTAAAGGTTGTCGCCCCCGCGCGCCTGTGGATCGTATTGCGGGATCGGATTGCCCGTGCCCCAGATGGTGAGCCTCGTGGCAGGATCGTACGAGCCGGTTTGCCATAGTCCACCGCCGCCGGTTTTCCACGCCTGGTTTTTGTCCTTCCAGGTTTCGCTGCCCGGTTCGCCCGGTGCGGGCACCGCATACCAACGCCACAATTCATTGCCGGTGCGCGCATCGAGCGCCGCTATCCAGCCGCGGGTCTTGCCGTCGCCGGCGCCGTTCGCGATGATGACTTTGCCGTCGGCGGTGATCGGCGCCGCAAAAAATCTTTCCTTGCGGCCAAACTCGTTGGCGACCAGTATTTTCTTGTCCCAGACGATTTCGCCGTTATCGCGGTTAATGCCGACGACGCGGCCGTCGGGCAGGTTGGCGATCACGAGGTCTTCCCACAACGCGATGCCGCGCGTGCGCGAAACATTGCCTTTATGCGTCACGCCGGGATCGGCGATCCACACGAATTCGCCCTTGTTCGGATTGCGCGCATCGATTTTGTAGACGGTGCCCCAGCCATCGGTCGTGTACATGAAGCCGTTGTCGATCAGCGGATTGACTTCATTTTCCGGGCCGTTGGCGGCGACGTCCTGCATGCCGCCCAGCGCCATCCCCCACACCATGCGCAGATTCTTTACGTTGTCGCGGTTGATCTGGGAGAGCTTCGAGTAGCGCAGCGAGCCGTAATCGCCGTTCATCATGAGCCAGTTCTGCGGCTCATTTTGCGCGTTGAGGAGCCGATCCTTGTTGACCGTCATGGAATAGTCGGCGGCCGTCGCGGTGACGGACAGTCCAAGCGCAAGGGCGCCGGCAATTTTGGTGAGCTGCATGGTGCTGTTCCTCCTGAAGTTGGGTCCCGCGCCGGTCCTCGTGGCGGTTTGCCGCCGGCTTTGCAGAACGAATGTTGGTGTAGCGGGCAGTTATTTTATCGACGAAAAACTGGTGGGATCCATGAATACCGATTGCGTTTTGAGCACGATCGGACCGTTCGCTTCAGACGCGGTGCGCGCTGTTTTCCATTCCGGGTCGTTGCGGAACGCATCCCAGTTTTTGGTCGCCGCCTCGCGGCTCGGATGCGCGAGAATGTAGATAAGCGTATTCGGCGTTTCCTTCGGGACCCAGTAACCGATACTGATCATGCCGTGCTTCTCGAAAATTCGCATCGTGTGGTCGCGAAAACGGTTGACGACGTCGTTCAGGCGGCCATCGTGCGACGTGTAGGTTCGCAGCTCGAATACGCGCGGAGAAGTTTGCGCGGTGGCTGCGCCGGCAACGCAGCTGCTACCCAATACAGCGGCGAACAGCAGCATCCAGCTTAATTTTCTGCGTAACATAAACTTCCCCTTTTTTTAATTTTCGAATCGACAGCTTATACCAATTGCCGCAGCCTGACTGACCGCGCTTGCGCTAGAGCCGCTGTGCAGGCGGTG
>JANXRI010000235.1 GCA_025353085.1 Betaproteobacteria bacterium | reverse complement strand
CCGCCAATGTTGCAACAATCGCGCCGATTCGGGAGTGATTTGCCATTGGCTCGGATTGGGCAAGGCGCGCCAAGCATCAACGTTTCGGCGAACTTCATTAATATTAGAAGTGGGGTCGTATTGCTGCTTGTCGGTCGAAAGCCCCTTGCCCTCGTCAAATACAAAGCCAGGTTGTGCCTGATTAGCCTTGCGTTTTTTAGGCTTTGGGATCGGCGTAATGAATTTGGCGGTGCGCCGGTGATCGAGGGTCTTTTGCGTCGGCTGTCCGTCGTCGTCGAGCTCCCAATGCTTGGCGGGGCATTCGTATGGTGAGTTCAGAATGGGGTGATCAAAGAACGGATTGGACGTACTCACTATCACGCTCCCATTATTTATTAGTATGTGCGCTCCTCCTGCTTGACGAAGCGACCTCAGCAATACCCGCCTGGCCAGTAATTTACAATACTGTCCAGCATAATCCTACTAATTGCTACTGCCAATTGAGAGCTTCGCAGAAAGTGCTGCCCAAGCGCGGGCGGCTGCCTTCATCCGTGTTGAGGCTATGGCTAAATTGCCGGCTCGGAAGAAAATGGAATTCTTCGTTGGTGCGGATCCGGCGATTCCTAACAACAAGGCGGGGCACGGGCACCGCGCGACTGCCGCAAACAAAAAAGCAGAAAGCAATAATAGAACAAACGTTCTGTTATAATTTTGGCATGCCCACTCGCCAGCCGTTGACCGAACAGGAACTGCTGCAAATCCGCACCCAATGGGGCAGCGATCGAGTAGTAAACACGTTGCTCTGGGAAATTGCGCGGTTGCGCGGCGCAGTGCGAACCCTTTATGCGCGCGTGCTCACGGTAGAGGGGTATATCCCGCAAGAGGTAATCGTGCCGGACGATGATGAGGTCGAACGCCTCGTGGAGCATGAACCGGCGATCAACGATGAGATTGCCCGCAAGCATGCCAAAACGAAGCGGGATGCAATGAACGCGCGGGAACTTAAGCGTGTGGCAAGGCAAACACGCAACTGAATGTACTCCGACGATGCTCGACTGCGCTGGCCTGTCTTCAACCGTCTCGATTTCGCCGACCGTAAGAACGGCGGTCGAATATAAATTACTGGTCGGCGCGCAGCGCGTCGGCCCAGCAATTCGGCGTTTCATAAATCCTGACCTGTTCGACGCGCAATCGCTTGCCATACACGACGCCGAACGCAGCCACCAGCAAGCGGAATGCAGTTATCGCCAGATGTTCGGCTGTCGGTGGCGCGTCAAACTTCACGGTGCGGTGTTCGGGCAGCGTGTCGAGAAACTCGATGACTGCACGGTCTTCAACGAAGACCAGAAACGAATGGTCCCAAGGCGCGACGATATGTTTATGCACCAGCGTTTTAACGCTGCTGAAATCGGCGACCATGCCTTGTTCCGGATCGCTGGCCGTCGCAATCACATCTCCGCTCACGGTAACTTCGATCGCGTACCGATGGCCGTGCAGGTGCCGGCATAGGCTGTCGTGATGGGGAATACGATGACCGGCATCGAATTCAAGCCTGCGGGTAATGCGCATGAGAGGTGAGGGTCGCCGCGAAGCGCACGATTATAACATCGCGCGTTTGGTCAGACGGCTGCTGCACCGACTGGGTCTCAGCGCTCGGCAGCGCGGCCGGATTTGCCCCTGATTTTTTGCTTCAAGCGGGTGTAGAGCGCCGGATTGGTGTTGCGCAGATGGCTGGCGATTGCAAAATCTTCACCGCGCGCGCGCGATAGATCAATGCCTTCGACATGCACCAGGCGCACCAATTCAACCACCGGTTTCGGCATACTGCGCCCGCTTTCATAGCGCGAACCGCCGCTCTGAGTGACCCCGACGGCGGACCAGAATTGCTGCTGGTTGAGCCCGAGGCGCTGGCGTAGATGACGGGGTTGTGCAGGTTTGGACATTCGTGCCATTTCTGTTCCTTATTGGAATCGCGTGATATTCAATTGACATAGGAAAGCCAGAAAGGTTGCATCTGCTTCCGCACTGCACGACTTTAGATTTACGGCGCTGTCGTCGGCTCGTTTTCTCGCATGAAATACGATAAAATTCAATGCTTTTGTAAGGTCAGTGCGAGTCCATGGCTTTAATCGTCCAAAAATATGGCGGCACGTCCGTAGGCAGTGCAGAGCGCATTAAAAATGTGGCTCGCCGCGTCGCGCGCTGTCAAAGCGAGGGCCATGAGGTCGTCGTTGTCGTATCCGCAATGAGCGGCGAGACCAATCGGCTGATCGCGCTGGCGAAAGAAATACAGGCGCATCCCGAACCGCGCGAACTCGATGTCATGATCTCGACCGGCGAGCAAGTCACCATCGCGCTGCTGTCGATGGCCTTGCTCGATCTGGGCTTGAAAGCACGCAGTTACACGGGCAGCCAGGTGCGGATTCTGACGGACAGCGCCTACACTAAAGCGCGCATTCTAAAAATCGATGAGGAAAAGCTGCGGCGCGATTTGAAAGACGGTTACATCATCGTCGTCGCCGGCTTTCAGGGCGAAGACGAGGGCGGCAACATAACCACGCTGGGCCGCGGCGGTTCCGACACCACCGGCGTGGCGTTGGCTGCGGCGCTCAACGCCGATGAATGCCAGATTTATACCGATGTCGACGGTGTTTACACGACCGACCCGCGCATCGTGCCCGAAGCACGGCGGCTCAATACGATTACCTTCGAGGAAATGCTCGAGATGGCAAGTCTCGGCTCGAAAGTGTTGCAGATCCGCTCGGTGGAATTCGCCGGCAAATATCGCGTTAAGTTGCGCGTGCTGTCGTCGTTCGAAGAATCAGGCGCCGGCACATTGATCACGTTTGAGGAAGACGACAAGATGGAACAAGCCACTATTTCAGGCATCGCATTCAACCGCGACGAAGCCAAGATTACAATCCTCGGCGTGCCGGACCGCCCGGGCATCGCCTACCAGATACTGGGGCCGGTGGGCGATGCCAACATTGACGTCGACATGATCGTGCAAAATGTCGGTCACGACGGCCTCACGGATTTTTCGTTCACCGTGCATCGCAACGATTACACGAAAACGCTCGGAATATTGAAGCCGGTTGTCGCCCATATCAAGGCGCGCGAAGTGCAGGGCGGCGACAAAATTGCCAAGGTATCAATCGTCGGGGTTGGCATGCGCTCTCACGCCGGCATTGCGAGCACTGCATTCCGTACCCTTGCGGAAGAAGGCATCAACATACAGATGATCTCTACTTCAGAGATCAAGATCAGCGTCGTGATCGATGAAAAGTATATGGAACTTGCCGTGCGCGTTTTGCACAAGGCCTTTGGCCTCGACCAGCAGCCATCGCACGGGACCGTATGATATCCTTGGCGCGTTCGAAGAAACGGCCACTGTATTTTATTCAGTGCCCAGAGTTAGCCTGTAAAAATGCTCATTAATAGTAATGGCGAAATTAACCGAGAAATAGCCGAGCGGTTACGGCGCAAGCCGTCGTAAAGTCCGGCGCCAGCGCCGCAGACCGCTCGCTAAGGTGACGTGATTTAGATAGTGCAACAAATGTCGTGAGTAACAAAATGGGAGAGATGGCCGAGCGGTCACGGCGCAAGCCGTCGTAAAATCCGGCGCCAGCGCCGCAGACCGCTCGCTAAGGTGACGTGATTTAGATAGTGCAACAAATGTCGTGAGTAACAAAAACGGAGAGATGGCCGAGCGGTCGAAGGCGCGCCCCTGCTAAGGGCGTATAGGACAAAATCCTATCGAGGGTTCGAATCCCTCTCTCTCCGCCA
>JANXRI010000221.1 GCA_025353085.1 Betaproteobacteria bacterium | reverse complement strand
ATCGCCGGCGAGGATGATGGCATCTGCATCGGCGGGCGGCGTTATCTCCTCCAGAACCTGTGAGATGCTGTCCGCCCGTTTTAGCAAGCTGCTGATTTTGCCGCTCGCGCAATAGGTGACACGCGCACCTGCGGCGCGTACTTGCGGGACAAAACGCAGGAAAAAAATTTCGTCGCCGAGGCCCTGTTCTCGCAAAACGCAAATATGTTTGCCCCGCAAATCGGCCGGCAAGGTTTGCGTTAATGAAATATGCGGATATTCCGCACGAAATAACGCGGGCGCCGGACGGTAGATGTGCTTAGCCCACCCCTCGGTGAAGCAGCCATGACCGAGCAGTGCGAAGGCCAGCAGTTGGTGCGTCGAACTGAGTTCCGGATTCAACCTAAGCGCGCGCGTGAACGAGGGCAGGCTATGCATGAAGCGGCCACTATCGGCCAGTGTGGCCGCACAGGACTGTGCGATCAATGCGTCATCCGGTGAGAGCCCCGCCGCCCGAGTATGACTTGCCAATGCGTCAAGCAGCCGGCCTTGATGACTTAGAGCGACCCCGAGAAACGAATGCGCAAGCGGCAGCTCCGGTGTGAGACTGATGATGTCGCGGCACAATGCGGCGGCTTCATCGAAGCGTCCCAGATCCATCACGACTGATGCGAGATTGCAGCGCGCCAGCAAGTAGTCAGGCGCCACGCCCACGCATTTTCGGTATTCGGTTTCCGCTTCCTCAAAGCGCATCATCGAATGCAGCACACACGCGAGACTGTTACGCGCATCGACCGCATCCGGAGCAACTTCAAGAGCGCGCCGATAACTCAAGAGGGCTTCAGCCGGGCGCTGGCGTTCGCGCTGGACGTTGCCAAGATTGAACCACACGAGAGGCGAGTCCGCAAAACGCACCGCGAGTTTCTACAACTGCGCTTCAGCGGTGTCGAACTCGCCTTGCATTGCAAATGAGTTGGCCACGCCGAGCGGAAACTGCAGTGCGCGCGGGTCGAGGCGCGCGGCTTTGCGAAACGCTTCACGCGCTTCGTCGTAACGCCTGGTTGTGAAGTAAGCATTCGCGAGGTTGCCGACGACTGCCGGATCGTTGCGTTTGTAATGCGCCGCCCGTTGCAAATACTCGAGCGCAGACTCAGCTTCCCCTGCCTGTAAGAGGGTTGCGCCATATAGATTCAGCGCATCGGGGTCATCCGGCGCCAGCGCCAGCGCCCGCTGAAATGCGGCTCGGGCGGCCTCGAAATCACCTTGCCGGTGGGCATTTAAGCCTGCTTCGAGCGTCGCTCTGACTATTCCGGGGTCGGGCATAGACGTAATCATAACATTTTGAATCTATACAATTTTATTGCTAAAGTGCAAATTAAGACCAGCGGAGACTAACTGGCGGCGCGATCGGCGTTGCAACGCTAAGCATAGACTGCCGGGATTGACTGTTGTATTGATGCAACAAAAGCTTCAGAGAATCTCCTCGAAAAGCATATTTATGTTGAGTCGAAGTAAGCCCCATCTGCATACTTCACCTAACCCTTCGAGATGGGGGGAGCGCTGCGGTCCCGTAAGAGGTTTTAAATTCCCGGGCACGACGGCATCTAAAACTGAACAGGAGATTTAGAATGAACAAGAAACTGATGACACTGGCTGTAGCAGGCGCCTTCGCGGCCCCCGCGGCAGCTTTTGCACAAGCCAGCAACGTGCAGATTTTCGGCACGGTCTATATGGAATACGCCTACGCCAAGCAAGGTCCGCTGAACCCGCCCGGCTCCGGTGACCAGGTCAACGTCGATATTCTGCAATCCCCGGGCTCGGAAATCGGTGTCAAAGGTGAAGAAGCACTCGGCGGCGGCACCACGGCATGGTTTCAATGCACGAGCACCGCGGACATTCGCGGCGGCACGGCTACGGCCGGCTTTTGCAGCCGCAACAGCGCAATCGGCGTTAAAGGTGCGTTCGGTAATGCATACGCCGGTAACTGGGATATGCCGATGAAGCGAACTGGAGGTGCCGCACGTATCACGTCGGACACCGGTATTTGGGGCGTAGGCCGCATGCTATACGGCGATTCGAGCACATTCAATGGAGCCGGTACCGGCGGGCAACAAGCCGCATTTAGCCGTCGCCAAAATAACTCGCTCTTCTACGACACCCCGAATTTCGGCGGCTTCCAAGGCTACGTCGGTATCAGCACGACCACCGGTTCGATCGGTCAGGCCACCAACACACCGGGCACCAAGCCGCGCGTGTGGGGCGCTGCGGGAACGTATAACAATGGCCCGCTCTACGTAACGCTGGCTTATGAGAACCATTCGAACTTCGGCGTTACTGGCGGTGTCGCTGGTTATAACGGTAACGACACAGGTTGGCACCTCGGCGCTGGGTATCAGATTGGCCCTGTCAAAGTGGGCGCGTTGTATGTTCAGCGCAAATATGACATGTCCGCGAACGGCGCAACCGATGCCAAGGTCAACGCGTGGAACTTGGCCGGTGAGTGGGCGATCGTAGGCCCGCATGCTTTGCGCGGCGGCTACACGAAATCCAATAACGTGTCGGGTAACTCAGCTGCCGGTCTCACGGGCGTTCAAGGCGGTGCATTTGTTGCAAATGCGAATGCAGGTGCTACGGGTGGCAACATCTGGCAAGTGCAGTATGTGTACAATGCCTCGAAGCGTACAGAGTTCACGGTCGGTTACGTGAATCTGTCGAACGATTCCAATGCACGTTACACGCTGGGTGGTCTTTCTGCCGGCACGATCGCTCCTGGCCAGAATCAGAGCGCCGTTGCAGTCAGCATGAAAAACACGTTCTAATCTGTCACATCAGGCAACATGAAAACGGGCGCTTCGGCGCCCGTTTTTTTTCATGCTCCATGCGTGAGCACGTTTCGGTCTTCAGTTTAGTCGTTTAGTCGCAGTCCGATTAGTTTGATCTTGTGGGCACGACGTCGTGATAGATACTTTCGAGGTCGAGCACAAAACCGCGTGAGTCGAAAAGTGGCTCCTTAAATTTATTCGCTTCGAGTTTTAAACGTAACTTGTCCCGGTAAGTAGCATCGGCCGCGATGTGGAGTGCGAGCCGCTCATAATCGTCAAGCGTGTGCGTGACCAATTCCGGCAAGCCGCACGCGCTGACAATACTTCCGGATACGCGTGCGGCAAATGGCTCTCCGCACAAAGCCACCAGCAGACAGCCTGACCATAGCGCATCGCTGGCAGTGGTATGCGAGCCATACGGAAAGGTATCAAGCGCCAAATCGGCAATGCGATAGCGCGCGAGATGTTCGGCCAGCGGAAGTTTCGGTGCGAAAACGAGGCGTGAAGGGTCTATACCCTGACCTTGAGCGGCGTGCATCAAATTTTCAGTGGCCCAACTGTTATCTGCCAGCAACCATAAAACGCTGCCCGGCGTTTGACGCAGCAGATTCATCCAGCGCGAGAAAACTTCCGGGGTAATTTTGTAGGCTTGGTTGAAGCCGCAAAAAACAAAGCCGTTTTCCGGCAACCCGTAATCAACTCGGGTACGCGGCTCGGCGATTGATCGTTTTCGATCATTGGGCTGGTAGCAATGCGGCAACCTGAGGACTCGTTCCGCGTAATGACTTTCATGACCGGCAGGAACGATGAAAGGATCTGCGATCAAATAATCGATGAACTTAGCACCCATGCTGCCGGGATAACCGACCCAACTCATTTGCACCGCGCAAGGACGGCGCGCCAAAATCGACGGACGGGCCCCCATAGTGTAGCCCTTTAAATCCACCAATATGTCGAGGTGATCATCACGAATACGCGCCGCCGCGACGTCATCAGGATCGCGCGCGATGTCGATGAAATGTTCACAAGCCGAGCGCAAGCGGCTGCGCATGGGACTGTGATCTTCGGGGCCGTAGGAATAAGCAAAGATCTCAAAACGGGCGCGGTCGTGCAGTTCAAGCACTTCAGCCAATAAATACGCCGTTGCATGTTCATAAAAATCGGATGAAAAATAGCCGACTCTGATTCGCTCGCCAAAGCTGCGCGGTGTCTGCAGATCAGTATTATTGAGCGTTTCATAATGGATGACATTCGGAACGCTCAATCCCTCACCCCGGCCCTCTCCCGAAGGAGAGGGTGAGAATGGCACTAACCCGCTGTCGCGAATTCGTGAAACATCAATAATGCCGGCCGCGTTGAACTGCGCCGACCACCGGCGTGCGTAATGAAGATGCTCGATCGCTGAAAGCGGCTCGCACAGCAACGAAAAAGGGCTCACGAATTCGCTCGTCGTCGGTAACGCTGCCGCCAATTGGCGCCAGGCATTGGCCCATTGTTTCCAGTCGCAAATCCGCCGCAATTGAAATGTAAGCTTGCCGAGCACGTGAATGGAGCCGGTCTTGTCGAACGCGGTTTGCAGCGTTTTTACCATCAGATCCAGCTCGCCGCGCAAAGAATGGATATCTGCGAGCGTGGTATAGGGTGCGATCACAGTGGGATCTAGTTGAAGCGCACGATTTGCCGCGGTTTCAGCTTCGTCGATTTCGCCGATTTCGAACAAAGCATCAGCGAGCGCTGCCATGATCTCGGGCCGGTCGATGCCCGCACCTATTAGCTCGCGTAGCTGCGCGATACCTTCTTTAAAGCGCCCCAGCGCGATGCAAACGGACGCGACTCCCTCGCGCGCTGCGGCCGAATCCGGCGCAACGCGCAAAGCCACCTCATATTGTTCACGCGCTTCTTCATATCGGCCCTGCAGCGACAAGGTGTGCGCGAGGTTGTTGCGTATCTGAACCGAAGACGGATTGATTTCGATCGCGTGCCTTAAATGAGCGATAGCCTCATCAAGCTGGTTTTGCTGCTCGGCGATCAGCCCGAGGTTGACCAAGGCCTCCGCATGGCGGGGTGCGGCTCCGAGCACCTGCTCGAACCACTTGCGTGCCGCAGCGGGCTCATTTTCCTTAAGGCAGATGACGCCGAGATTGAACAGGGCGTCGACATGGGAAGGGACCATCTTTAAGACCGCTTCAAAATGCAGACGCGCACGGACTGGATCGCTCCTGCGGTCGGCCGCCTGCCCCAGGTTGAGATGAATGTCCGGATTCTGCGGCTCGAGCTTGAGCGCATGCTCTAGGGTATTCAGTGCGGCGTCATGCTTGTCCTGGTTGAGCCGTGCCACGCCCAGTCGCATATAGACAGAACCTGGCGCGCCGGGAATCATTGCGGCTTTTTCCAATGCCTGTTCAGCGTCTGAAAAGTGTCCGAGCATCAGATGGGCGAGCCCGAGATTTTCGAGTGCCACGCCGTGACGGGGCTGTGCAGCCAACGCCTGCTCGAGTGGCGGGATGGCATCGCTTGCGCGCCCGCGCATGAGCAGCGCGACGGCAAGCATGCTTAGTGCATCAGGATTGCGCGGCGCGCGCTGCAGTACCTGCTGACATAGAGATTGCGCGCCATCAGCGTCTCCCGCTTGCAGGCGATCATGCGCCTGGCCCAACTTGCGGTTCAGTGCTGCAGACATCGATAAGCGGACGTTGTTCTAGGTTCGACGCGCAATTATGCCGCGTCTCACACCGCACGTCTTGCGTGAAAACCGCGAATAACATTTAGACAGCACGTCAGGCTGCTTCTACAATAGCGGCCAGCCTTCCGCCGCGCCTGGCTTCGGGCCACGCGAATGGCAATGTTCCGCACCGCGCGTCGTCATACATTCCAGCGTCGCGTTGCACCCGTCATAAAACCTCGATCGGAGCGCGTAACTTTGCGGCTTAATCATGGCTGACTCGGATAAAGATCGCCCAAGCGTGCAAGACAGCCTGAAACAGGTGGTCGGGCTGCTGCGCAAGCACGAGCTCGCCCGCCGCCTGGCTGAGCGCGAAGAGACGCCGGGTCAGGAGCTTGTCGAGGGCGTGGGGGGGGAACAAAGTTTCACCGAACTCCAGAAAAAGCTCGAACAGTTGCATCCGGCGGATGTTGCCTATGTGCTCGAAGCATTGCCGCTCGCAGAGCGGCTGGCGGTGTGGGATCTCGTCAAAGCCGAGCGCGACGGGGAAATTCTGCTCGAAGTATCGGATGCGGTGCGCGAAACGCTTATCGCGCACATGGAAACGAAAGAGCTGATTGCCGCGACTGAGCAACTCGATACCGACGAAATCGCCGATCTCGCGCCCGATCTGCCGCGCGAAGTCATGCAGGATGTCTTCCGCTCGCTGTCGTTCGAGGAACGCGAACAATTGCGGTCGGCGATGTCATATCCGGAGGACACGGTCGGCGGCTTGATGGACTTCGACATGATTACGGTGCGCGACGACATCACGGTGGAAGTTGTACTCCGTTATCTGCGCCGGCTCGATGAAATGCCGGACCATACCGACCAACTGTTCGTGGTCGACCGGCAGCAATATTTGCGCGGGCTGTTGTCCGTAAGCCGCTTGCTGGTTGCCGATCTGGATACGCCGGTTACTGCCATCATGGCGGGCGCTACGGTCCACCTCGCGCCCGACGAGAAAGCGCAGGACGCTGCGCTCGCATTTGAGCGCTATGACCTCGTGTCGGCGCCGGTCGTTGACGGCGACGGCAAGCTGATCGGCCGTGTAACCGTGAATTCAGTCGTCGATTTCATTCGTGAGGACACCGACAGCGAGTTACTTTCAGCCGGCGGGTTGCGTGAGGAGGAGGATTTATTCGCCTCTGTCTGGAGCAGCGTTAAAAATCGCTGGACATGGTTGGCGATTAATCTGGTCACGGCTTTTATCGCCTCCCGTGTCATCGGCATTTTCGAAGGCTCTATCGAAAAACTTGTAGCGCTTGCGGCGTTGATGCCGATCGTCGCCGGCATCGGCGGCAATTCGGGCAATCAAACCGTCACCATGATCGTGCGCGCTATGGCGCTGGGCCAGATTACGGCGGCCAGCGCGCGTAAACTGTTTGCCAAGGAAATCGGCGTCAGTTTTATAAACGGCCTGATATGGGGAAGCGTCGTCGGGCTGTTCGCCTTCTTCATTTACCACAAATGGCAACTGGGGCTTGTCATGACGGGCGCCATGGTGCTCAATTTGTTATTGGCCGCGATCATGGGCGTTGCCGTTCCGCTGTCGATGCAAAAGCTCGGGCGCGATCCGGCGGTGGGATCGAGTGTCATGATTACGGCGATTACCGACAGCGGGGGTTTCTTCATTTTTCTCGGCTTGGCAACTTTATTTCTCGTGCCCTAGGGCATGCATGCTCGCGCGCGCGGACAGTCTTCCTGTTGGAATAAAACCGGCTTCCCGGTGTTTGCACAACTGCAGGTGTTTGCCTGTATCAATCGAGGACTGAACGATGATCCGCTTCAACACGATGATTACCTGCGCTCTGGCACTCGCGCTGGCAGCCTGCGCTGGCCTGACCTATGGGCCCGTTAAATATACGAACGGTTTGATGACGGGCGCTAATGGTATGACGCTCTATACGTTCGATAAAGACGTGGCTGGATCCGGCAAGAGTGTGTGCAATGGCCCATGCGCGGCGCTCTGGACGCCACTTACGACAAGCGCGGACAGCAAAAGCGGGGGCGACTGGACCGTCATAACGCGAGACGACGGGGCCAGGCAATGGGCATGGGCGGGCAAACCGCTCTACTTCTGGTCAAAAGATCAAAAACCGGGTGACGTTTCAGGCGACGGCGTAAACAACGTATGGCGCGCAGTAAGACCAGAGCCGCGGCCGCTGACGGGCAATATGAGTTTGTAGTGGGTAGTCCCGATCGCGACTTCGCCGAGCATATTCCACGGTTGCGGCGTTATGCGCGCGCGCTGACCGGCGATCGCGGTCGGGCCGATGACCTGGTGCAGGACACCCTTGAGCGCGCGTTGGCTAAATTCCACCTGTGGCGCCCGGGCAGCGATCTGCGCGCCTGGATGTTTACAATCATGCACAACGTTCATATCAACCAGGTGCGCGCCCGCGCATCGGTCACGGTCAGCGCGCTGGACGATGAGGCGATACAACCGGCGATCCGCGCGACTCAAAGCGACCGCCTTGAGGTGCTGGATTTGCAAAATGCGCTCTCGTGCTTACCCGAGGAACAACGTGCGGTGCTGCTGCTGGTCGGACTGGAGCAAATGACTTATGAAGAAACCGCGCGCGTGCTCGAGGTGCCGATAGGAACGGTGATGTCGCGGTTGTCGCGCGCCCGTGAACGGCTGCGCGTTTTACTCAATGGTGATGCAAAGCAGGCGAGTGGCCTGAAGGTAGTGAAATGAGCGGATTGCCAGTGACGGAAACTGAATTCCACGCGCATGTCGACGGCCGGCTCTCCGAGGCCCGTCGTCTCGAGATTGACGATTACTTGATAAACCACCTCGAAGATGCGCGGCGCGTAAAAGCGTGGCGCGACCAAAATGAGGCGCTGCGCGCATGGTTCGGCCCGGTCTTGGCTGAGCCGACGCCGGCACGTCTAATTTCGGCGTCACGTGGCGCGCGTAAATTACCTCTGGCGCGCTATGCGGCTGTGTTGGCGTGGTTGTCGATCGGCGGCGTAAGCGGATGGCTCCTGCACGAATACAACACAGTCAAGTCGGCCGATACGGTGGCATTCGCCCACCGGGCGGCAATTGCGCACATTGTATATAGCCCCGAAGTGCGGCACCCGGTGGAAGTCGGCGCGGACCAGGAAGCGCACCTGGTCGCGTGGTTATCTAAGCGAATTGGCGGCAGCCTCAAGATTCCCCAACTCGCGGCGGTTGGTTATCAATTAGTCGGTGGACGTTTGCTGCCCGGCAACCAGGGGCCGATTGCACAATTCATGTTTCAGGATGGCACCGGCCAGCGGCTCACGCTCTATGTTCGCAACGGCGCCAATGATGGTAAGGAAACCGCATTTCGGTATGCGGAGGAACGCGGAGTCAGCGTGTTCTACTGGGTTGACGGCAAGTTTGGTTACGCTATTTCCGGCGAGATTGATAAAGCTGACCTGCTCCGCGTCGCAAATGTCGTCTACCAGCAGATGAATCCGTAAGCTCGCTATCGCTCTGAGGGTGGCACGATTAAATCCAGTGCGCCCCCTTTCGATACCGTTGCTTTGTGTCGGCGCTTTCTCAAAGGCGCATTGCCGTTTTTTTGCCGCACTGAAATCAGAATCAACCGCGCATCACATTGGGATACCGCGTTGACACGCGGCGCTTCCAACGATCAGTGGGCACAATCTCGTTGGCGGCGGTCGGAAAAAATTCGACGGAGTAAGGCGAAAAAACTCTTGGGCGGAACCCGTCAACGCGCGCCCGGGCGATGCGACGAGTTGGATACGTTACCTAAGCAGCGCACGACCATCTTGAGCGCACGAGAAAAGGTCGAAAAAAATGAGATTAGATATCAAGCACTTGAAACGCAATTCAAGTTGCTGACAGAAACGCGGGAGTGATGGAGGGTGACGCTGGCGTTTATGCGGGGAGGTGTTGCTTCGGCAACTGCGCTGGCTGCAGTCGTTTACTACGATGAGGCAAATAACGGGAGCCGGGGAGCCCAGCTCCCGCTCAAGCAACTGCCGTTACTTCTTCTTAGCTGCTTTCTTTTTCTTTGCTTTTTTCTTCGCTGCCATGGTTCATCTCCTTACGAGTGGTTTAATTAACTACAAGTGCATACAACATTTATTTCTGCACTCCCAAATCATCGTGCACGTTGTTGCTTGTGTTTCGCATTCTGTTTCCAAAACGCGATTACGATGCTTGGTGCGCCAATTCTAAGCTACCTAGAAAAAGAAATGCAACATTTTTGTAAAATAATTTGAAAGAGTGTGGTAGGTGTGTTGCAAGTATGCCGTCGGAATTCTCGCGGCACGGTACCGTGCTGCATGTTATTTTTTTTGCGCGTGCGTCGTTTGTCTGTCGTTTGTTGAGTAGTGAAGTGACGAGACGATGAAATTTCGACAGTTTTTTGCCGTCGGTTATGGCAACAAATGTTCAGTCGAGAATAACTGCGCAACATTTTCACGCTCGCGGATGAGATTCATGTCGCTTCCGCTGATCATCACTTCCGCTGCACGCGGCCGCGAGTTGTAGTTCGAACTCATCGTCATTCCATACGCGCCTGCAGACATAACCGCCACGAGATCGCCTTCAGCGAGGCTCAAGTCACGATCATGGCCCAGGAAATCGCCGCTTTCACAGACGGGCCCGACGATTTCATAGCGACGGACGGGCGTGCGCCGCGGCGTGACCGGCTGAATATCGTGCCACGCGTCATACAGCGCCGGCCGGATCAAATCGTTCATTGCTGCATCGATCACCGCAAAGTTACGGTCTGAACCATGCTTAAGGTGCTCCACTCGCGTGAGGAGAATGCCGGTGTTCCCGACGAGCGATCGGCCCGGCTCGAACATTATTTTCTGTTTGCGATCTCCCATGCAAGCCGTTAGCGCATGGATGTACTCGGCGACCGGAGGCGGCGTCTCATCGCGATAGCGAATGCCAAGACCACCGCCGACGTCGATATGGCCTATTTCGATGCCGGTCGCGGACAGGCGATCGACTAGATCCAATAATTTTTGCAGTGCAGCGATAAACGGCGGGATTTCGGTAAGTTGCGAGCCGATGTGGCAATCGATGCCAATGATGCGCAGATTTTTGAGCGCGGCAGCTTGCCGATATAGCGATAACGCGGCCGTGAAGGGTATGCCGAACTTATTCTCTTTAAGCCCGGTAGCAATATAAGGATGCGTTTTGGCGTCGACGTCCGGGTTCACCCGCAGGCTCACCGGTGCGCGCGTGCCGAGTTCGGCCGCAAGCCGATCAAGGCGCGCGAGTTCGTTCTCCGATTCGACGTTGAAACACAGGATGCCGGCGTTCAATGCCGCCCTTATTTCGTTAACCGTCTTGCCGACACCTGAAAACACGATTCTGCGCGGGTCGCCCCCCGCGGCGAGTACGCGCGCAAGCTCGCCGCCGGACACGATGTCAAAACCGCTGCCGAGCCTGGCAAGCACGTTGAGAATCGCGATATTGGAATTTGCTTTTACGGCATAGCAAATCAGGTGGTCGCGATGTACCAGCGCTTCGTCATAAGCGCGATAAGCCGATTCCAGAGCAGCCCGCGAATAGACATAACAGGGCGTGCCGAACTCGGCGGCGACGCGCTCCAGCGCAACGCCCTCCGCATGCAAGGTCTCGTCGCGGTACGCGAAGTAGCTCACTTCGTGCCTGGCTTTATTTTGTCGTCAGCGGGTTTATCTGGAGCTATCGGGGCCGCTGGCGGAGCAGCAGCAGGTTTTGGCGCAGGGAGGTAAAGCGGGCCCTTGAGCCCGCAGGCTGAAAGCATTGATGCGAGGATTAAGAACGAGAAGGATTTACGCATTATTTTTTAGCTGGGTTAGCTGGGTTAGCGGGATCAGTTGAACCAAGGCGCTTGCTTCGAAGACCAGGCGGCCGGTTTGCATCGCGTTGTGACCCGGAGGGTGACTCCGCGTTACGTTTCGTCACGTTATGCACTCAAAGAATATTAGCACAGAGCTTTTCATGGGCTCCTTACCCGCTTTGGCCATCAGTTTTATGCCAGCAGGAATCGATGTCCATCGAGGCGCAAAGTCCGCCGGCGTGCCTTGTAATCGGGCATTGCGCGCTCGACCCAGGCCCAGAAACGCGCAGAATGATTGGGTTCACGCAGATGCGCGAGTTCGTGCACCACCACGTAATCGATCAGCGCGGGCGGTGTCTGGATCAACCGCCAATTGAGATGCACGCGGCCATCCGGGTGACAAGTTCCCCAGCGCGTTCTCGCATTCGAGAGCCGAATGCTGGGCGCGCGGACATCGAGAACGCGGGCGAAATGCGCAGAACGCTGCTCAAACCAGTTTTGCGCGGTGTCGCGCAGCCACGCAGTCACCTGTTTCGCCAGCGTCGCCGGATCGTCGCCGGTGTTCACCCCAACGCCTACGCACAGGCGGTCGCCGTCTCGCCTCGTCACGCTTTTTTCGTTCGTCAAAGTCAATATCAGCGGCTCCCCGAGCATCATCACGGGAGCACCTGCTTGCCAACTGAAGGGCGCCGGCCGGCGCGCCTGCCATTGCGCCAGCTTGAGCGAAATCCACTGTGCATGCCGGGCGAGCAGTTTGTCGATGCGCGACTGCGATGCCCGCCACGGCGCGCCTACGCGCAAGCCATCCTCATTGATCGTCAAGGTGATACTACGGCGTCGCTGGCTGCGTTTGAGTATGTATTCGACGATGACGCCATCAATCTGGTAGCGCTCGCGGCTGGCGTTTTGGGCCGGCGCATTGGCGCGCCCGAAATCAAGTCGCGGCGATCTAGGCAATGACATGTTCAAGGCGGCGCATTTCCGCTTCGATCCAGGCTTCCACATCGCGGGTCACCGCATCTGCCTTCTTGCCATGGGTGTCGATCGGCTTGCCTATGCTGACGGTGATCGTGCCTGGATATTTGCGAAATGCATGACGCCGCCAGCAAGCGCCGGCGTTATGAGCAACCGGCACCACCGGTGCGCGCGCGTGAACGGCGATCGCAGCGCCACCGGTTTGGTAATTGCCGCGGGCGCCCGGCGCAATCCGGGTGCCTTCCGGAAATACGATAATCCAGAAACCGCGCTGCAAACGGTCTTTTCCCTGCGCGAGCATCTGCTTTAAGGCCCGCACGCCGGCTTTACGGTCGATCGCGACCGGCGAAACCATTGCGAGACCCCATCCGAAAAAAGGTATCCACAATAATTCGCGCTTGATTACGTAGACCTGTGGCGGAAAAATAACCTGAAAAGCGAGCGTTTCCCACGCCGACTGGTGTTTGGACAGCACGACACACGCTTGCGCGGGAATATTTTCGGCGCCCACGACTTGATAACGGATACCGCACAGGGCCTCGACTGCCCATAGCACGAGTCGTGTCCACAGCGAGATGATGCGATAGCGGGTGAATGGATCGAACGGAAACGTAAGCAGCGCGATGAGCGCGAAAGGCGGTGTAATTAACAGTTGAAAAGCGGCGAACAGGGACGAGCGCAGGAAAACGCTCATTGCACGATGGCTTTCACTGCCTGATCGAGATCCGCGTAGGTCTTAACTTGAGGCGGCAGGCCGCCCGCTGCCTGAGTTTGCATCCCTTTGCCGGTCAGGACCAGTATTGGCTGCGCTTTGACTTCCGCTGCCGCCTGCAGATCGCGTAGAGAATCGCCAATGCTCGGCACGCCGGCAAGTTCGGTGTTAAAGCGGTGGGCGATTTCTTCGAGCAAACCTGGCTTGGGCTTGCGGCACAAACAACCGGCGTCTTGCGCGTGTGGGCAGAAAAACACCGCGTCGATTCGCGCGCCGACCTGAGCCAGCGCTTTGTGCATCTTTTCGTGAATTGCATTCAACGCCGCCACTTCGAAGAGCCCGCGCCCGATGCCCGACTGGTTGGTAGCGACGACCACGTGATAGCCGTCGTGGTTCAAGCGGGCAATCGCCTCCAGACTGCCCGGAATAGGACTCCATTCGGCGGGAGATTTGATGTATTCCGCGCTATCGTGATTGATCACGCCGTCGCGGTCGAGAATGATGAGCTTCATGCGGCGAGCTTGGAAATGTCGGCCACGCGGTTCATGCTCAGACGCAAATCGCTGAGCAAGGCTAAGCGATTGCGGCGCACATCGATGTCGTCCGCCATGACCATGACGGATTCGAAAAACGCATCCACGGGGCTTTTCAGGATCGCAAACGCTTTCAGGTAACCCGTGTAATCGCCTTTGTCGAACAGCGGGGTTGCGTTCTTGACGGCGGTCGCGATCGCGTCAAATAAGGCGCGTTCGGCAGGGTCTTGCAATTTAGCGGCTTCCGCGCGCGCGACCGTTTCGCCTTTGCCTTCGGCCTGCTTGAGAATATTGGCCACCCGCTTGTTCGCGGCGGCGAGGCTTGCGGCTTCGGGCAGGCTCGCGAAAGCGCGCACGGCCGCCAACTGCAACGGTAATTGATCGAGCCGCGCCGGCAGCTCTCTGCATAGCACCGACTCGATTTCGTTCGCCGTATAGCCGGCGTCGCGCAGATAACCCCGCAGGCGCTCGTGGATGAAGAGTCGCAAATCAGAATGCGCGTCGGCGAGCATGCCGGGCGGAAACACCGCGAACGCGGCGCTCACCAGATCAAGCAGTGACACGAGCAAGTTGGCCTCAATCAGAATCCGAATTACGCCCAGCGCATGGCGCCGCAACGCAAATGGATCCTTATCTCCGGTCGGCTGCTGCCCGATGCCGAATAGTCCGGCGAGCGTTTCCAGCTTGTCCGCCAGCGCAAGTACAATCGCAACGTCGGCCTTTGGCAATGCGTCGTTGGCGAACCGCGGCCGGTAATGTTGCTCGATCGCATCGGCGACACGCGCATCCTCGCCGTCGGCTAACGCATAGTAGCGGCCCATGATGCCTTGCAGTTCAGGAAATTCGCCGACCATGCCGCTTAGCAAATCAGATTTGGCGAGCCGGGCGGCACGTTGCGCAAGCGCGCCGTCAGCATCGAGCAGGTGAGCGATGCGGCCGGCGAGCGACGCGACTCTTTCGCTGCGTTCGAGCTGGTTGCCGAGTTTGTTGTGGTAGGTGACCTTCGCGAGCAGTGGCACACGATCTTCGAGGCGAATCTTTTTGTCCGTTTCGAAGAAAAACTGCGCATCCGCAAGGCGGGGCCGGACGACCCGCTCATTGCCCTCGATGATATTGGCGGGATTCGTGAGCCGCATATTGCTCACGATCAGGAATTTATTGATGAGTTTGCCCGCCTGATCAAACAGCGGGAAATACTTCTGGTTTTGCCGCATCGTAAGAACCAGACACTCGGGCGGCACGGCAAGAAATTCGGGCTCGAATTTTCCCGCGTAAACCGTAGGCCGCTCGACGAGCGCCGTCACTTCATCGAGCAGAGATGCGTAATCCGCGGCTTCGCCCAGGGCAGCACTGAGTGCCGCGGCTTGCGCACTTAGTTGGCGCGCAATGTCGGCGCGGCGTTCATCGAACGAC
>JANXRI010000195.1 GCA_025353085.1 Betaproteobacteria bacterium | reverse complement strand
GTTCAGCGAAACTTTGGGCGCGTTCTACGACAACATCATGAACGGCGTGCTGCTGCAGCGCGGCTGGTTCTCGATCAAGGTGCTGCTCATGGGTTATTTCGCGGGCATGTTTCTCGCGTCGGTGCTGACCGCGCTCGCGATCACTTCGCGCGTCGGCAACGATCTGCTCGAAACGCTGACGGCAATGTTCAACCCGCTGCCAGCGATTGCGCTGTTGCCGCTCGCGCTGATCTGGTTCGGCCTCGGCAACGGCAGCCTCGTCTTCGTGCTGATTCACTCCGTGTTGTGGCCGGTCGCGTTGAACACGCATTCCGGCTTCATGTCGGTATCGCAGACGATGCGCATGGTCGGCCGCAACTACGGGCTCAGCGGGCCGCGCTATGTGATGAAGATTCTGATTCCCGCTGCGTTTCCGAACATCCTTACCGGCATGAAAATCGGCTGGGCATTTGCGTGGCGCACGCTGATTGCGGCCGAACTCGTGTTCGGCGTGTCGTCGGGCTCGGGCGGGCTTGGGTGGTTCATCTATGAAAACAAGAACCAGCTCGAGATTGCCAACGTGTTCGCCGGACTCTTTTCGGTCATCATCATCGGGTTGGTGGTCGAGAATTTCATTTTCCGCAACATCGAATTGAAGACAGTGCGTAAATGGGGTATGCAGAGCTAGCGCGCGAAGGGGGAATGGGTGAAGGGTGAAGGGTTGAAACCGTGAAAGTCGATCTCAAGCAAGTCGAAGAGGCGTGCAAGGAGTTGTACATTCGCGCGCTAAAAATATTGCCGCCCGACATCAAAGAGGGTTTCGCGCGTCTCGACAAAACCGAAACCGACGCGACGGGCAAATCGGTGCTCGGCACCATGATCATGAACATCAAGGTCGCCGAGGCCACCAACAACCTCTTGTGTCAGGACACTGGTATTCCGATTTACAACGTCGTGATCGGACGCGGTATCGAAGTTGACGGCCATGCGCTGAAACAAGCCATCGCCGCCGGCTGCGCGCGCGCCACCAAAGAGCACCCGCTGCGCTCCTCCGTCGTGCATCCGGTCACGCGCACGAACGAGCATACGTCGTGCGGGCGACTGGTGCCGGTCATCAACATCGATTTCTCCGATGAAGCCGACACGTTGTCGATCGAGATGATTCCGAAAGGCAGCGGGTCGGAAAACAATTCGTGGCTCAAGATGGCGATCCCCGCTGACGGCGTCGATGCCGTGAAAACGTTCGTCATCGATTGCGTGCTCGATGCGGGCGGTAAAACCTGTCCGCCTACGATCGTCGGCGTGGGCGTGGGCGGTACCGCGGACCTGTGCGTGCATTTGTCCAAAGTTGCAGCGACCCGCCCGCTCGGTTCGCATTGCACCGACCCTGAGGGCGCGAAACTTGAGTCCGAGTTATCCGCAGTCGTGAACCAGCTCGGCGTCGGTCCGCAGGGCCTCGGCGGCGATTCGACTTCGTTCGCTGTGCACGTAGAAACCGCGGCGACGCACATCACGATGAACCCGGTCGCCGTGAATATGCAATGCCACTCGGCGCGCCGCGCGCGCGCGACGTTCACGCCGCAGGGCTTGAGCTATGGTTTCTAACGGAAACGGATGCGGATCATCGCTCATTCAAAGATCAAGTGGCTCATCGCTCTAAAACTCAATCCTCGATCCCCAATCCTCAATCCTGAACATATGGCCCACTACGATTTCAACATGCCGGTGTCCGAAGCCGACGTGCGCAAGGTGAAGGTCAACGATACCGTCACGTTGAATCAAACGCTTTACGGCATCCGCGATGCGACGCTCATCCACATGTTCGACCGCGGGCGCACCACGCGCTTCGACTTAAAGGGGCACGCGGTGATTCATACCGCGCCCAATGTCAAATGGGTGGGCGAGACCGTGGCGCATCCGTCCGGGTATGAGCCGATCTGCATAGGCACCACGACCAGCGCGCGCATGGAGCGTTTCACGCGCCCGCTGATGGAGCAGTACGGTGTGCGCATCGTGATCGGCAAGGGCGGGCTGTTCGCCGCCTCGCAGGCGGCATTCAAGGACCTCGGCGGCGTTTACCTCGCGATCATCGGCGGCGCCGCGGCGCTGGAGACGACATGGGTCGAACAGATCGAGGACGTCGACCTCGACGACCTGAATCCGGAATCGCTGTGGAAGTTCCGCGTCAAGGGCTTCGGCCCGCTGCTGGTCGCGATGGACAGCCACGGCGGCAATCTGTACACGAAGGTCAACGATGCCGCGCGCGACAAGCGCGCATCAGTACTCGCCGCTCTTGGAGTTAAAACCTAAAGCTTCACCGCAAGGACGCAAAGGACGCGAAGGAAAGACAAATTCAAAGGAAAAGCACTTCAGGTAATTCTTACTATTAAAGCATTTCTTGCCTTTGCTTTTCCTTCGCGTCCTTGGCGGTTCAAGAATTTTAAAAAATGAAAACACTTAAAACCGACATTCTGATTCTCGGCTCCGGCGGCGCCGGCTTGTTCGCCGCACTACACGCGCACCAAAAGAACCCCGACCTTTCGATCACTGTCGCGGTGAAGGGTCTGCTCGGTAAATGCGGCTGTACGCGCATGGTGCAGGGCGGTTATAACGTCGCACTCGCTGAAGGCGACTCGATCGAGCGCCATTTCATGGACACCATAGAGGGGGGCAAGTGGCTGCCCGACCAGGACCTCGCGTGGACGCTCGTGAACGTAGCAATCGAGCGCATCCATGAACTCGAGAACGAGCTCGGCTGCTTTTTCGATCGCAATCCCGACGGTACGATCCACCAGAAAGCATTCGCGGGTCAGACGTTCGACCGCACCGTGCACAAGGGCGATCTGACGGGCATTGAAATCATCAACCGGCTCGCCGAGCAGGTGTGGGCGCGCGGCATCAATCGACTGGAAGAGCATCGCGCGGTCGAGTTCGTGAAAAACAAAGCGGGCGATGCACTCGCGGGCGTGTTGATGATCGATGTGCGTACCGGCGAATTCGTGTTCGTGCAGGCGCAGGCGGTGCTGCTTGGCACCGGCGGCGGCCCGACCATGTACAAATATCACACGCCGTCCGGCGACAAGACGTGCGACGGCATGGCGATGGCATTGCGCGCCGGCCTCACGCTGCGGGACATGGAGATGGTGCAGTTTCATCCGACCGGATTGCTCGCGGGCACGGGCACGCGCATGACGGGCACCGTGCTCGAAGAAGGTCTGCGCGGCGCCGGCGGCTTCCTGCTCAACGGCGACAAAGAGCGCTTCATGGACAAGTACGATGCGAAACTCGAGCGCGCGACGCGCGACATCGTGTCCCGCGGAATTTTTGCCGAGATGCGCGCGGGCCGCACCACGCCGAATGGCGGTGTTTACATCAGCATGGGACACCTTGGCGCCGCCAATAACCGGAAAAATTTCAAAGGCATGGTCGAGCGTTGCGACGATTGCGGTTTCGATCTTGCCGGCGGCCTCGTCGAAGTCGTGCCGACCGCGCATTACATGATGGGTGGTGTGGCGTTCAAGGCGGACTGCTCGACTTCCGTTCACGGACTGTTCGTGGCTGGCGAAGATTCGGGCGGCGTGCATGGCGCGAACCGGCTCGGCGGCAATGGCGTTGCGAACTCGACCGTGTTCGGCGGGATTGCCGGCGACGTGTTGCCGGGCTGGGTCAAGGCGAACGGTGTGTTCCACGCACCCGATCAGGACGCGCTCGAAACAGCGCTCCAACGCTGCCGCGCGCCACTGACGCGGCCCGCCGGCGATTTGAATGCCGTGCGCGAGACCCTCTATGAGGTGATGTGGGACGATGTCGGTATCGTCCGCGACGCGGCCAGTATGAAGCGCGCAGAAGGGAAGCTCGACGAACTCGACGCCCGGCTCGACGGGATCGGCGTCGAGTCGGGCAATCTTGCGTTCAATCTGACGTGGCACGACTGGTTGAATCTCAAAAGCCAGATTCTGGTCAGCAAGTCGATCAACTTCGCGGCGATGGCGCGCGAGGATTCGCGCGGCGCGCACTTCCGCAGCGACTTCCCCGACGCGGGCAATCTTGAAAATTCGCACTTTACGTGCGTGACGTTAAACGATGAAGGCTTTAAGGTGGAGACCAAACCGGTGGTGTTCAGCCGCGTGAAGCCCGGGCAGACTTTGCTGGTCGAGACGGCCACCGCCTGAACCGGCGGATGCAGGCGAAGGTGATGCGTGGAAAATAAACTGTCGGTCGAGCAACTCACGCAGCTTGTCGTCGGCGCTCTGGTGCGTGCGGGCGCATCCGATGCCGTGGCCCTTGCAACGGCCCGATCGCTCGTCGCCGCCGAAATGGCCGGTCTCGGCGGACATGGGTTGTCGCGCGTGCAGCTTTATGCGCAGCACGTCAAAGAAGGGCGCGCAAATGGAACCGTCGAGCCGCGCATCGCGCATGAAAAGGGCGCGGCCTGCCTGATCGATGCGCAAGGCGGTCTCGCGTATCTCGCGATGGAGCTGGCCACGCGCGAAGCGTTGCGCCGCGCGCGCGAATTCGGCATCGCCTTTTGCGGCGTCACGCACAGCCACCACTGCGGCGCGATGGATTACCATCTTGCTCCGCTCGCCGCGGCTGGTCTCATCGGCATCGGTTTTACTAATTCTCCGGCGGCGATCAATGCGTGGAACGGAAAAAAGCCGCTGTTCGGCACCAATCCGGTCGCAGCAGTATTTCCGCGTGCCGGGTATGCGCCATTGATCATCGATTTGTCGCTGACCGAAGTCGCACGCGGCAAGCTCATGGTCGCCGCGAAGGAAGGCACACCGATTCCGCTGGGTTGGGCTCTCGATGCCGGGGGCAAACCCACCACCGACGCGAAGGCCGCGTTGACGGGCAGCATGGCGGCGATCGGCGGCGTGAAAGGCGTGTTGCTCGCGCTGATGGTGGAATTGCTGTGCTGCGCACTGACGGGCGCGCAGTTCGGTTTCGAGAACGACTCATTTTTCGAACCGGGGCGGCCGGCATCCATCGGCCACGCGCTGCTCGCGATCGATCCCGGCGCAATGGCGGGGGGTGCTGCGTACGAAGAGCGTATCGAGACGCTGATCGCAGCAATGCTCGAAGATGAAGGCGTGCGTCTGCCGGGAGAGCGGCGGCATAAACTGGTTGCCGATGCCCGCGCGAACGGCATCGCCATACCCGACGCGCTGCTCAAGCAGTTGCGCGAGTTGGCGGCATGATGGATTGCCTGCCTTCTCGCATCGCTGTCGAAACCAACTCTCAACGCGGAGGACGCGGAGGACGCAGAGGACGCTGAGGAGCACGGAGAAAAAATGAATCTCAACGAATCTAAAGTTTTCCTCTGCGAACCTCTGCGAACCTCCGCGTCCTCCGCGTTGAGCGGTTGACCTTAAAAAAACCGGTGCCATTGGGCACGGTTTCTCCAATTTCGCAATACTCAATAGTTCGCCGGATCGTTATCTCTTCCGGAAAACGATGACGTGCTGCCACGGCAGATTGCTTGCCGTGCGCACCCACTCCAGCGGATGAACGGTGGCCTCGCTCTTGACCTGCGCCTCGGTCATGGTGTGCAAAGGTTTGATCGGCACTTGCGAATCGTTGGCCCTGAATTCAACGAACGCGACCCGCCCGCCGGGCTTCACCGCGCGCACGATTGCGGCAAGCATCTCATAGGGCTGGTCGAATTCGTGATAGACGTCCACCAGCAGCGCGAGATCGAGGCTGTTCGGCGGCAGCTTCGGATCGGCGGACGTGCCGAGCACGGGTCTGACATTGGCGGCGCCACGCCGTGCCATCTGTTGTCCGAGCGCCTTGATCATCTCCTGCTGCACGTCCACCGCGTAGACCATGCCGCCAGCGCCGACGCGGTGCGCGATTCGCCAGGTGTAAAAACCGGTGCCTGCGCCGATATCCGCTACCGTCATGTTGGCTTTTAATTCGAGTGCATTCAATACAATATCCGGGCGCTCTTCGTCCAGGCGCTCGTCGCGCTCCAGCCATGGCGCGCCGTGGAAACTCATCACGTGCGAAATTTCGCGGCCCATGTAAACCTTGCCGATGCCGTCGGGACTCGCTGCGACGGTGGTGTATGGCGGGGCCGCCGTCCCGGCCGCGGCCGCCGGCAGCACAAGCGCCAGGAGCAGCCACAAAATAAATCTCAGCGGATTGCGCGCGCGATTATGCAAGTCTGAGCCCGACGTTGAAGTTTGCCGCGTAGCCTTCGTCGCTCGCGATGACCGGCAGGATCAAGCGGTTGCCGCCGTCGCGGAAAATACCATCTCTACTATTACGCACGGAGCGCGGGCCCCGGCGCGCATAGGGATTGCGGGCGTAGACGCGGTCGGTGAATGCGTCGTCGAAATAGAGCTGGGACGTAAATTCGTAATTACGCTTCGACGCCGCGGCGCCGCGGACTTTGAAGTGGAGGTGGACGGTGCGGCCGTCGTACCAGCCCGGATAGATCGTGGTGAAACGCGCGCTGCCGCTGGAGTCCGTCACCTGGTAGCCGCGCAGGAATTTTTTGCCGGCCGTATTAAATCCCGGATCGCGCGCATCCGAGTACGCGCCGGTGGCGTCGCAATGCCAGAGGTCGACGGTCGCGCCCGCCAGCGGCGAGCACTTGCCCGCCGCGACCGAGGAAATCAGGAGCGACAACGTCAGCGGCACGCCTTCTCTCACCGCCCCGTCCGCTGGATCGGAACGAATGTCGGAGCGGTTCAAGCGCTCGTCGACAAAATAGGGACCTTCGGTTTGTTCCGGGCTCGCGACGCAGGAGAGCGCGGACTCCGCAGCGGACGACCACGCTGCGCGGCCCGCAAGCAACGCGGCCCCGGCGGCGCCGAGCAGCGTGAGTGTTTCACGGCGACTAATGAGACGGCCGGTTTGAAGGTCATCGTTGTGCATGAATTTTTGTGGAATCGATGGTCTTTCTCCGGCAGCGTTGGCGAAGGATGTCGAGCGTGTAGCGTTTTCCGTGTCGCCATCGTTCGCGCGGTTAACCAGCATTATCCAGACGTTTGCCAAGGCTAATGCGCTCTTCAATGTTGTAGCCGAGTGTCCGATAGAATTCTACGACAGAGTCATTCGTGGCGCGGATTTGGAGATTCACCTTTGGGCAGCCGATCTTCGCCAATCCCTTTTCTGCAGCATGCATAAGGTCGCGCCCTATTCCCCTTCGACGTTGCGACGAACACACCGCCAGGTGATGGATCCAGCCTCGAACGCCGTCGTAACCGGCAACCACAGTAGCGACGACGTGCTCGTCGTAAAGGCCGACAAGAAAAAGTTGTGGTTGAACTCCTAGCTTGCGTCGAATCACCGTTGCAGCTTCGTTCCAAGGTGGATCACCAGGAAATACGTCTTTCCAGAGGGCAACGACTTCCTCCAGATCGTCGGATTGGTAAGGGCGTATTGTTATCGCGAATGCCATAGCTGGCCAACGTTTGTTTCACCTGCGGTCGCAGGCCGTCCGGTGCAGCGATAGTTGGGTGTGGTAGTTCTCGTAATCAACACCGGTGGCATCCTTGCCCTCAAATGAAAATGTCACACGCCAGTTTCCGTTCACCCAGACAAACCATGTGTCCTTGCGAGTCTCTTTGAGCCGGTGAGTTTCAGGCCAGGAAGGTCCATGTCTTTCGATGCTACAGCGAGACTTAGCCAACTGACAATAAGCTTCAATCGCTCGGCATGCGATGGTTGAATCCCGGAGCTCGCGCTCAAAAAAAATCGCCGCAATCCTTTGTGTTTGAAACTTCAAATCACTTAGCCGGCTGCCCCATTTCGGAAGACAACTTCCCTCGCGTTAATCCAATCCGAACATTCCCATCCAGTAATGAATCTTGCCGTTGGTCTCGACGTCGTACTTGCGCACGAATGCGAGCTTGCCGTCAGCGCCAACTTTCATGACCGATAAAGTCGCCGGCACGGTGACGACCTTGTCGCCTACGCGCGCGGCGATGGGCGCGATGCTCGCCGCGACCATCATGCGCCCGCCGGGGTCGATCGCGAAGGTGCGCACGTGGATCGCGTGCGTATCGGCATGTTGTATCAACGTCGGCTCGCCGGTCTGCTGATCGACCGCATAGACAGCGATGCTGTTGTCGCCGCCGCCGAATACCTGCTGGCCCGCATAATCGACGGTCGAGTCGTTGCGATTGACCAGATAGACGAAGCGCCCGTTCGGATGCACGTGGATCGTGCCCGCGAGTTGACGCGGCTTGACGTTGGCCGGATCGGCGAGTGTGTCGCGGGTGTAAGCGGCGGTCGGCTCGAGGCTGTCGCCCTGCATGCGGTACATGTAAAGCTTGTCCTGACGCTCGAGCGAAACATAAACCCACGGCTCACGCGGATGAAAATCCAGATGCCGCGGCCCGAATCCGTAACCGCCGTTCGGCGCGACCACCGCGAGGTTAGCCAGCACGCCATCGTTGATGCGGAAGAGCCGCAAAGCGCCGGGGTCCTCGGGCTGGTCTTTTTTCGCGTCGTTGCCGCGGTCGATCAGCATGACCGTGCCGGTGGAATATACTGCCATCACCTGATGCGGATAGATTCCGCACGCGAGTCCGTCCGGTTGTTGGGCCGCCGCGCCGATTGAGCCGTCCGCATTGATTCGATGGACCGTGATGCCGGCATGCGGCAGGTTGTGAGCGCTGAGCAGAAATTTTCCATCGGGCGTCACGCAGATGTGCACCGCGCGTGTCCACAGCGGCACCGGCTCGCCGTGATGGGCGAGCGCGCCGCTGGCCGGATCGATGCGCAGCGCGCTGACATGGTTGTAATCGGCCGTCATGCCGGCGCCGCGGTTGCTGGTGGCGACGTAGAGGTCGCGCTTCGACGGATGCGGCCACGCGTACTGGACGACGGCGGGAACCTTGATGGTTGCGCGTTTAATCAGCGCCATGGCATCGACATCGACGTCGTAATGCGTGAGTTCGTCGCCGACGGCACTGTAGAGCTTTACGTTCGCATTCACTTGGCCGGTCTCCTCGAAATATTTGTCCGTTGGCGCGCGCTCATTCAGAAGTTATGCCCGCCTGCTTTACTACTGCCGCCCACTTCACGACTTCACTCTTCAGGAAGGCCGCGAACGCTTCAGGCGTGCCCGTCGTGATGTCGCCGCCCTCAGCGAGCAGCGCTTCCCTGACGTCGGGCTTCTCGAGTATCGCCACGATTTCATGATTGAGCCGGGCGATGATGTCGCGCGGCACTTTCGCCGGCGCGAGCATGCCGTGCCACGATTCGACCTCGAAGCCGGGCACGCCCGCTTCAATGACCGTCGGGACGTCTGGCATCAGGCGTGCGCGCCTGGTGCCCGTAGTTGCGATCGCCTTGATCTTGCCGTCCTTAACGGATTGCGCGGCCGAAGCGAGCGATGTCGCAAGGTAAGTGACGCGGCCTCCGCGCAGGTCGATCATCGCGGGCGACGCGCCCTTGTACGGCACGTGCGTGAAGTTGACGGCGGCTGTCTGATTGAAAAGTTCGCCGGTGATATGCCCCGAGCTGCCGATGCCGGCCGATGCAAAAGTGAGCGTGCCGGGTTTTAGCTTCGCCGCGGCGATCAAATCCCTGACGGATGCAATCGGCGAGCCCGCGTTGACGACCATCACTTGCGGCGCGTTCATGAGCAGCGTGATCGGCGAGAAATCGCGTTCCGGGTCGTAATTATTTTTGCGGCGCATCGCAGGACCGATCGCGAGATTGTTGGTTTGCCCGAGCCAGATCGTGTAGCCGTCGGGCGCCGCCTTCGCCGCGAGATCGGCGCCCAGCGCGCCGCCCGCGCCCGGCCGGTTATCGATTACCACTTGTTGGTGAAGCGCCTCGGCAAGCCGCGGGCCGATGATGCGCGCATAGATATCGGTACTGCCACCGGGCGGAAAAGGCACGATGAAACGCAGCGGGCGCAACGGATACGACTGGCTGGGCGCTTGTGACTGGGCGAAGGCGCAGCTGCTTACTGTGACCAACGCCAGAGCGCCTATTCGGGATTTGGAAGAGAGCAAAATTGTTTGCACCAGCCTGTCCTTTGATCAATGTGCAGCGTGTGTCAGCGGGCGGTTGGGCAAAGCCGAAAACCTTTAAAATGCGGCATCCCCATCGCCCATTTCGAGGCTCCGCATGTCGCTTCCTTCATTCCATCTCGCATTTCCGGTCGACGATTTGAAGGACGCGCGAGCATTTTACTGCGGCGTGCTCGGTTGCACCGAAGGGCGCTCCGACCAGCACTGGGTCGACTTCAATTTTTACGGTCATCAGATCGTTGCCTATCGCGTGCCCGGCGAGGCGCGTAAACGCATTACCAGCCCGGTCGACGGCGACGAGGTGCCGGTGCGCCACTTCGGGCTGGTGCTGCCGATGCCCGATTGGGAGAAGATGCGCGACAAGCTGGTCGCCGCCGGCACCAGGTTCATCATCGAACCGCAACTGCGTTTTGAGGGCACCGTCGGCGAACAGGCGGCGATGTTTTTTACCGATCCCTCCGGCAATGCGATCGAATTCAAGGCGTTCAAAGACCCAGGCAAGCTGTTCGCGAAATGAAGTTCGTCGTTCCTGGACTTTCGGCGGAATGCGCCTTGCTTATTCCGCCCTACATTACTGCCGTGATGATTCTCGCTGTCTCGTAGGGCGGATTAGCGCAGCGTAATCCGCCGAATGTGTCCGCTGCCGACCATCTCTGCGCGCGAAGGCGGAAACCCAGGATGACGAATCGTTCTGGATACGCCTGCGCGGGTATGGCGATTTAGCGGAAGCTCCGCAAGAAGCTTGGCGCGCTTATCGTGAGCCCGTATCATGGCATCGCAAATCAAACCCATAAGAAGGAGGAGTTATGCAGAGCCTGTTCAGAGTTTTCGCGGTCGCGGCCGGCATCCTGTGCGCAACCGCGAGTTATGCGCAAGGCAAGATTAATATCTTCGTTGCGAGTGGCCCGACGTCGGGCGTTTACTACCCGTTGGGTGGCGGCCTCGCCGATGTGCTGACCAAGTTCGTGCCTAACCTCAATGCGACTGCCGGCACCACCGATGGGTCAATGGCAAATTTGTTGTTGATGGGCCAAGGCAAAGCGGACGTTGCGTTTTCAATGGCGGATGCCAGCTGGGACGCCTACAAAGGCCAGGGCAAATTCCAGAAACCGGTCAACGTACGCGCGCTGATGGTGCTCTATCCGAACCGCATGCACATCGTCACGGTCGAGGGCACCGGCATCACCAAGATGGCCGACCTCAAAGGCAAGCGAGTGTCGACCGGCGCGCCGAACAGCGCAACCCAGATCATGGCGTATCGGGTGCTCGAAGCGTACGGCATCGATCCCGAGAAAGACATCATTCGCGAACGACTCGACCCGGGCAAATCGGCAGAGGCAATCAAGGACCGCAAACTCGATGCATTCTTTTGGGTCGGCGGCGTGCCGACCCCGGCCGTCACCGATCTGGGCGCGACCCCGGGACTTAAATTGAAGCTGATCGATCACGCCGACGCGACCGATGCCATGGTCAAGAAATACGGCCCCCTCTACATTAAAGACAACATACCGGCCAAATCGTATCCGGGGCAGGACTCCGCCAATCAAATTGCGACGGTGTGGAACGTTCTGCTCGCTGACGAGAAAATGAGCGATCAGCTTGCTTACGATATCGTCAAGACCGTGTTCGAGCATAAAGACGATCTCATCCGGGTGCACGCGGAAGCGAAAAACTTCGATTACAAGTACCAGACGCCGGGTGCGGCGGTGGTGCCGTTTCATCCGGGGGCGAAGAAATATTTTGCCGAAAAAGGCATCAAGCTGAATTAACGGTAAAGATGAAGGATGAATTCGACGGCAGCGAAGATTCATCCTTCCTGAGCGGAGGGCTCCATGGCGGAAGCCACTAGAAAGATCGTTGAGGAGCCCGTGGTTTCGGCCGAGGCGATAAAAAAGGCCGAGCAGTACATCGAGGAAGAAGAAGGCGCGATCAACAAGCTGCCCGGCGCCCTCGGCGTGATGACCACCGCGCTCGCGGTGATCATGTCGGTTTTTCACCTCTACGCCGCGTACGGCATCATGCCCACGCATGTGTTGCGCGGGATCCACGTCGCGTTCATTTTATTTTTGGGTTTCCTGCTGTTCCCGGTTTCTAAGCGCTTTCGTCATCGTATTCACTGGTGGGATTGGGTCGCCGCGTTTTTCTCGCTGGTCGTCGTCTGCAACATGCTGTTCGGCGGCGACGCGTTTCTCGAGCGCGCAATCGACCCCAACATGTGGGACAAAATCCTCGGCATCGCGCTGATTGTCATGGTGCTCGAGGCGGCGCGCCGAACGTCGGGCTGGATTATGCCGGCGATTTGCGTGGGCTTCCTCGTGTATGCCGTGGTCGGGCAGTACCTGCCGCCGCCGTGGACGCATTACGGCATGGATTTGGGGCGCATCGTCGGCCATATGTACATGACGCTCGAAGGCATCTTCGGCGTCGCGATCGACGTCTCGTCTTCGCTGATTATTTTGTTCACGATTTACGGCGCGTTCCTGCAATATTCGGGCGCCGGAAAATTCTTCATCGACTTCTCGTTCGCCGCGATGGGCGGCAAGCCCACCGGCGCGGGCCGCACCATCGTGCTCGCCTCATTTTTGCTCGGCGGTCCTTCCGGCAGCGGCGTGGCGACGACGGTGACCCTCGGCACGGTTGCTTACCCGATGCTCATGAAAGCGGGTTATGGCAAAGACGCTGCAGGCGGCCTGCTGGCAGCCGGTGGTCTCGGCGCCATCATTTCGCCGCCGGTGCTGGGCGCAGCGGCTTTCCTGATCGCGCAGTTCCTCAATATCTCGTACCTCGACGTGATATTGATGGCGACGATACCGACGCTGCTGTATTACTTCGCGCTCTTCCTGATGGTCGAAATCGACGCGCGCAAATTCGGTATGCCCAACGTCGTCATTGAAAAGCATGCGACGATCGGCCTGCTGACGCGCAATTACTGGTTTCATTTCCTGTCACTGGTCGCGATCATATTCTTCATGGTGATCGGCTTTTCGCCCGCGGTGTCGGTGTTCTGGGCGACGGTGGTGGCGTTTCTGAGCAGCTTCCTGCACGTCGATTGCGCGCTGATTCCCTACGATGTGTTGCGCGGCCGGAAGCCATTGGGGCGGGGACTGTGGAACTCCGGTCTGGTCAAAGCGCTCGAAGCCGGTTCCGTCGGCATGTTGAGCGTGGGCGCCACGTGTGCCGCCGCCGGTATCATCGTCGGAGTGGTGACGCTGACCGGACTCGGGCTCAAGTTCAGCTCGATCGTGTTGCAGTACGCCGATTCGGGCACCCAGCTCATCATGAGCGCGCTCGGCGCGGTGGGCTTCGAGCAAACGGCAAGTTTGCTACACGACGTCAAGTTATTGCTGACCGCAGTAATGACCTCTTTGATCGTGTGGATCGTCGGGCTCGCCGTGCCGGTGACCGCGAGCTACATCATTTGTGCGGTCATTGCCGCGCCGGCATTGATGCAATTGGGCGTCGCCGACTACGCGGCCCACATGTTCATTTTCTATTACGCCGTGTTGTCGGAGGTTTCGCCGCCGACCGCGCTGTCGCCGTTTGCGGCCGCGGCCATCACCGGTGGCGACCCTTATAAGACGACATTGCAGTCGTGGAAATACACGATGCCCGCGTTTCTGGTGCCGTTCATGTTCGTGCTTGATCCGGCGGGACTCGGGCTCCTGCTGATGGGATCGTTCAAGAAACTTGCAGTGGCGCCGTGGGGCGAGATCGCGGTGGTCAGCGTGACCGCGATGATTGGCATTGCGGCGCTGGCTGCCGGCGTGCAGAACTGGCTGTTCCGGAAAACAACGGTGCTCGAACGCTGGCTGCTGATCATCGCCGGCCTCGCGCTGGTCTACCCGAAGGCGCTGCTCGACTACATCGGCATCGCGCTGATCATCGTCGTTATCGCCATGCAGAAGCTGCGCAAAGAGGGTGCGCATGCTGCCGCGTGATTTTCGCGATGGCGCAGTGCAGTTGCAAAGCCGTCTCAAGATCGAACGCGCGGCGCCCGGCGAGTTGTTCGATGCCAAACTCGCCACGCCGTTCGCGGTGCTCGGCATTCGCACTGCGGGCGAACTCGTCACCCACATCGAATACCTGCCGCGCGGTGTCGCGACCCTCGAGCCAACGAATAAGCTCGCGGCCAAGGCGTGCCGGCAGATCGAAAAATATCTGGCCGATCCGCAGTTCGAGTTCGATCTGCCGTTCGAATATCGCGGTACTCCGTTTCAACAGCGGGTATGGCGCGCAATCCAGGCGATTCCGCGCGGTAAAACGCTGACGTACCTGGAGGTCGCGCGGCAGCTGCAAAGCGCGCCGCGGCCGGTCGGCGGCGCGTGCGGCGCCAACCGCCTGCCGCTGGTGATTCCCTGTCATCGTGTCGTCGCGAGCGGCGGCATCGGCGGCTTCATGCACGCGCGCGGCGGCGAGCCGATACAGATCAAACAGTGGCTGCTGCGGCATGAAAATGTTCCTGCAAATCGCGCCTGAGCCACCCTCGCGTTGTTAAACCTTGCGAGTCGATGCTCGTTTACTAACGTGTAAACTCCGCTCGCCTCGCAAGTTTCGCTTGGCCAGGACGACTCATGCATCAATTTTCAGGGGCATTTTTCTTAAGATGAGTGACAGCTCGATTCTTGACGAGTTCTGCGATGCGCTATGGCTCGAAGACGGGCTTTCGCGTAACACGCTGACCAGTTACCGGTTCGATCTCACGCAGTTCGCAAACTGGCTCGCCAAAGCGGGTGGCAAAGCGCTGCTCGCGGCCGATCACAGCGATTTGCTTTCCTATCTCGCGCACCGTGTTGCGGGTAAAGCGAAGGCCACGAGCACGAGCCGCTTGTTGTCGAGCTTGAAGCGTTTTTATCAATATGAATTGCGGCAGGGCAAGATCCCCGCCGATCCCACCCTCAACATCGATTCACCCAGGCTGCCGCGCGGCCTGCCGAAGACTCTGACCGAGCAGGACGTCGAAAAGCTGCTGGCTGCGCCGGACGTCGCCGATCCGCTCGGCCTGCGCGACCGCACGATGCTCGAAACCTTGTATGCGAGCGGCCTGCGCGTCTCCGAACTGGTGACTCTCAAAGTGACACAGGTCAGCCAGGACATGGGCGTGGTGCGCATCATGGGCAAAGGCGCCAAGGAGCGTCTCGTGCCGCTTGGCGAGGAGGCGCTAAATTGGCTCAAGCGTTATCTGAAGGAAGCGCGGCCAGAAATCCTGCAGCAGCGCGCGGCCGACGCGATGTTCGTGACGAGCCGCGGCGGCGCGATGACGCGCCAGTCGTTCTGGCATTTATTGAAACGCTATTCGACTCAGGCCGGCCTGACTAAATCGATTTCCCCGCACACGCTGCGCCATGCGTTCGCGACTCATCTTTTAAATCACGGCGCCGATTTGCGGGTCGTGCAGCTATTGCTCGGGCATTCCGATATTTCAACGACGCAGATTTACACGCACGTCGCGAGAGAGCGGTTGAAGCAGTTGCATGCCAAGCATCATCCGCGGGGGTAGGCGATTCTGGCGACCCTATCTGGTCGCGGTCGGCGTTCGGGCTTGAGCGATACACTGAATTCTGGCCTGCGCCAGAATTACGAAATTAAATCTTAACCGCGCGTGCCCCGCTCGATGACGACACCGAGCTTTTTAACATTGCGCAGCGGCGCCAGCTTTGCGATCGTTACCTTGATCCACGGCGATTTAAATTCGCGCATGATGGTATCGGCGATCGCTTCACCGGCTTTTTCGAGCAGCAGAAAATGTTCCTCCTTAAAAAGCTGCTCGATGCGCCCGACGACACGGCTGTAGTCGATGGTGTCGCCTATCTTGCCGCTCTTCGTCGCATGCTCGCCGCTAAGTCCCACCTCAATATCGAGCTGAATCGTTTGCGGGACGGTTTTTTCCCAATCGTAGATGCCGATCAGCGTTTCAATCTTGAGTTCGGCTACGAATATGATATCCATGGGCACTGGCGGAGTATGACAACAGAGCAAGGAAGAACGCAAAAACTTCAATGCCTGTTGCTTTTGGTTAGAATTGGCTAGAGTGCTTATGTTAAGCACGCCAATTCTATTTCAATTCACACGATGACCCTAGCGCTTGTAGCAATCGCTTACCTGATCGGTTCTGTTTCATTTGCGGTGGTGGTTAGTCGCGCGATGCG
>JANXRI010000169.1 GCA_025353085.1 Betaproteobacteria bacterium | reverse complement strand
TGCGCTATCGCGTACAGAAGCACTACACCGAGCAGATTTCGCGTGTTCATGATTTCCTGAGCGCGGGTTGATCTGGGTATTGTGCCCTTTTTTTATCGCGCGCTGTAAGCGGCACCAGTTTCTCCGAAATGATATTACACCTGACGCATTGCACGACCCTCTCTGCGTGCGTGTGTGGTATCGTTTTCAGCTAGACAAAATAATACGGGATCAAAAATGCGCGGCGTCATTCTTGCGATTTTCGTGTCACTCGTTGCGGTCAATGCGTCTGCGCAAAGCGGTCGTGACGCATTTCCGGTGCGACCGATCCGGATCATTGTTCCGTATGTCGCAGGCGGCTCCGCAACGCTCGTGGCAAGGTTCATCGGTAACCGGTTATCTGCAAATCTCGGCCAATCGGTGATCATCGACAACCGAGGAGGCGGCAGCGGCAAGATCGGCGCAGAAGCAGTGGCCAAGGCGACGCCCGATGGCTATACGCTCTTATTCGGGGAAACGGGTTCGATGGCGATCAATGTCTGGTTGATGGATCGCACCGGCTCGCACCCGATCAAGGATTTCGCTGCCGTCGGCCAAGTCGTGACACTAGAGAATGTGCTGGTCACGCATCCTTCATTCGGCGTCAAAAACTTACGTGAACTCGTCGCCAAGGGCGCGTCGGGACCGCTCATTTACGGCTCATCGGGCACGGGTACGGTCGGACATCTCGCGATGGAACTTTTGAAGAAGACGCTTAACATCAAGGTGACGCATGTTCCGTACAAGGGCGGCTCGCAAGCAGTCGCTGATCTGATGGGCGGTCAAATTCCGATGCTCGTAGTGACTGTGCCGACCGCCGCGCCGTACGTCCTGTCCGGCCGCTTCGTGGCGCTGTCAGCTCTCAGCCAGCATCGAACGGCGATCCTGCCCGATGTGCCAACCGTGGCTGAACAAGGTTTCCCCGCGTTCTCAGTGAGCCAGTGGTATGGTTTCTTTGCCCCTGCCGGCACGCCGAAGAAACTGGTCGCGTTTCTGAATGCGGAAATCCGCAAGGCTGTTAATTCGCCCGATGTCAGTAAAGCGCTCGTTGCCACGGGTAACGAAATTGCCGTGACAACGCCCGAGGCCTTTGCAAAGATTGTGGCGGACGATGTCGAGCGGTGGCGCGTCGTGATCCAGGAAGGCGGCATACAAGCCAATTGACCGGATCGTCACGACGGTGCAGTCGGCGGCTTTCTGATCCGGCGCTGGTCTTTCGACGCAGGTTTCGCCATCTGCTGGCGTAATAACCATTTACGAAAGAGCCTGATCTTGCGCGTGTCTGCGTCCCGTTCGCGGCACAGAAAGTAATATTCACCTGCGCTTTTGACGCTGGATGGCAGCGGGCAGACGAGATCGTCCCGCCATTCGAGCTGATCCAGAAAAAGCGTCGGCGCGATCGCCACGCCTCGTTTGTGGCGGGCTGCTTCGAGCGCGGTGATAAAGTGGCCGAATTCCAGCGTTGCCCGCCCTTTGATGACAGGCACTCCGCTTGCGCGAAACCAGTCCGACCACGCCGTCGGACGCGGCGTGACGTGGATCAGCGTGTGATTCCTGAGATCCTCGGGTTTGGCGAGCGGCGGTCCGGACGCCAACAGCGATTTGCTGCACACGGGTGTCAGCAGTTCATCCCATAAGTACTCGGCGATCACGTTTTTCCAGATCACCACCATTTCGCGCGGAATCTGAGGCTGTTCCGGTCGATAGCGCTTGCCGGGCAGGCGGCCCAGGCGGATGGCGACATCGATATCTTCAGTTTCGAAGTCGACGGGCTCCATCGAGGTCACCACATTCACATGGATGTCGTTGTGCGCTTCAATGAATGAGGCAAGGCGCGGCATCAGCCAGGTGCTCGCCGTGGTATGGGCGATACTGACGGTGAGCGTCGTCTTGGAAGTCGTGGCTGCCTGCGTCGCTTGTTCTATCGCATCCAGCGCAGCGCTCACTGCAGTCAGATAGCGGGCGCCGAATTCGGTGAGCTCGATTTTTCGCGTCAGCCGGCGAAATAGCGGTGCACGCAGATAAGTTTCGAGAATTTTTATCTGGCGGCTGACCGCCCCTTGCGTCACGTGCAGTTCGAGTGCGGCCCGTGAAAAACTGAGATGGCGGCCGGTCGCCTCGAACACGCGCAGGGCGAGCAGCGGTGGGAGTTGTCGTCGCATGGCATGTATGAGTTTAAGTCATACGTAGGGACACTACAAATGATTTGTCGCGCCGCCGCCGAATGAGTATCTTAAAGTCCAATTCGAAGCCGCCGGTAGCATTCGCCCGGGCGGTGATTCGACGACACGCTGATCGCAGGAGAAATGCCATGGCGGACGGACTTCCTACCGCATCCAGAATAGTCGACGCCTACCGGGCGCGCACGCCGGCTTCTGCGAAACGCTACAGCGAAGCGCTCACGCTGTTGCCGAGCGGAGTCGTCCATGACGGGCGGCGCACGCTGCCGTATGGCATCTACGTTGACCGTGCGCTGGGTTCGCGCAAGTGGGACATCGATGGGAATGAATACGTCGATTACTACGGCGGTCACGGCGCATTGCTGCTCGGGCATCACAACGCGGCAATCGTCGAGGCGATCAAAATTCAGGTCGAAAAAGGCATGCACTTTGCAGCGGCAACCGAGCTTGAGGTGGAGTGGGCGCGGTTAGTCCATGAGCTCATTCCGTCCGCTGAGCGCGTGCGTTTCACTTCGTCGGGGACCGAAGCGACGCACCTGGCGATGCGACTCGCCCGCGCCGCAACCGGCAAAGGCAAAATTCTGCGCTTCCAGACCCACTTCCATGGCTGGCATGACCATGTAGCCTTCGGCGTATCTTCCCACCTGGACGGCACGCCCACTTCCGGAGTACTCGCCGATGTGGCATCCAATGTGATCCTGATGCGCCCGAACGACACGGACGGCGTCGATCGCATGCTGAGCACGCGCAAAGATGTGGCAGCCGTAATTCTGGAGCCCATCGGCAGCAGTTCCGGCGCAGTGCCGACATCGCCCGCCGTATTGCGTGCTTTGCGCGAAATTACGCGCCGTAACGGCGTCCTGCTCATATTCGATGAAGTCGTTACCGCGTTCCGCGTGGCACCAGGTGGCGTGCAGGCGCTGCATGACGTCATACCCGATCTCACGACGATGGCGAAAGTATTGGCAGGCGGCATGCCCGGTGGCGCTGTTGGCGGCCGCAAGGACATTCTGGATTGGCTTGATTACGAGGCCTGCGCGGCCACAGGGCACGAGCGCATCAGTCATCAAGGCACGCACAACGGCAACGTCGTATGCGCGGCCGCCGGCATCACGGCGCTGAAAATAATTCGCGATACAGATGCCTGCAAGCGCGCGAGTGCGACGGCGGCGCAACTGCGCGCGGGCATGAATGCGGTACTCGAAGAAGAGGGCGTTCCGTGGGCGGTTTACGGCGAGCATTCTTTCTTTCATTTTTTTACGAATCAGGAAAACCACGCGTTGCGGCCCACCCAATTTGACGCGAACAGGGCGCCCACCGACTGGTTTAAGACCGAAAAACGCGAACGGATGATGGAAAAACTGCGCATCGCGATGTTGGTCAACGGCGTCGACCTGAAAGGATGGCGCGGTGGTGTGGTGTCGGCGGTTCACACGCCGGCCGATGTTCAATTCACGCTTGACGCATGGCGCACGTCTCTGCAAGCACTGAAGGCCGAAGGGGATATAGCGCGCGTAAGGCATAACATAACGGCAGCGGGATCGTGAAGGCAGAGTCGGCTTTCTTCTACGCGAGGGCGCTTCGTCAGCCTCGAAAACTGCGTTCCCAAGAGCGATCGACGACCAAAGTAGCAGCAGTTGTCCTGATGTTCGGTGCCACGTCTTGTCTGATTCTGTCGAACGCGTTCGCGCAGACGCCCAAAACGTCCTATCCCGCCAAGCCCGTGCGTCTCGTCGTTGGATTTGCGCCGGGCGGCGGCACCGACATTCTCGCGCGCCTGATCGCGCAGAAACTGACGCTTGCGTTCAACGAGCAGGTGGTCGTCGAAAACCGGCCCGGCGCCAACGGTAACCTTGCCGCCGAACTGGTGGCGAAGTCGCCCGCCGATGGTTACACGCTGCTCATCATGTCGGTGCAGTATGCCATCGGGAAGGCGCTCTACCGTTCGTTGAGCTACGACGTCGAACGGGATTTCGCGGGCGTTTGCGACGTCGCGTTCGTGCCGCAGGTTGTCGCCGTCCATCCCTCATTGCCGGTGAAAAACGTGAAGGAACTTATTGCGTTCGCCAAATCGCGGCCGGGTCAACTCGCCTATTCGAGTTCCGGCAACGGCAGTGTCGAACAAATGGCGGGCGAGATGTTGAAAAACGCCGTCGGCATCGATCTCGTGCATGTGCCGTACAAAGGCGGTGGTCCGGCCGCGATCGATCTGGTTGCAGGCCATGTGTCGGTGGGATTCGGTACGATCCCTTCCGTTTTGCACTTTATTAAAGACGGCAGGGTGAAAGTGCTCGCGGTCACGTCGGAGAGCCGCGCAGCGGTATTGCCCGATGTGCCGACCGTCAACGAGTCCGCAGTTCCCGGTTACGCGATGAGCACCTGGTATGGCATCGTTGCGCCTACCGGAACGCCCGTGGCGATCGTCGCTCAACTCAACGGAGCGATCGCGAGAATCATTGCGGAGCCCGAAATCAAGCAAAAATTCCTGGGTCTGGGCGCCGACCCATTAGGGCGCATGAAGCCCGAGCAGTTCACCGCGTTCATCAAAACCGAGGTCGCGAAATACGCGAAGATCGTGCGCGAAAACCGTCTGCAGGTCGATTGATCATGGAACTTGAAACTCAGGAGTGTAGTTAATGCGTATCAGCGTGGACATTGGCGGTACTTTCACTGATGTCGTCGCCATAGATGACAAAGGCGACCTGCATGTGCGCAAAGCACTGTCGACGCCAGGCGATCAATCGATTGGCGTGATCGACGGCCTGACGGGGCTGGCCGAACAACTTGGAACGTCGCTCGAGCAACTGTTGGAAAGCACGACGTTGTTCATTCACGGCACGACAGTTGCGACCAACTTGCTGATCGAGCGTAATGGCGCTCGCGTCGGCTTGATTACGACTGCAGGCTTTCGGGACCTGCTTGAATTTCGCGAAGGTACCAAAGCGGATCGCTACAATCTGCGTGAGCCCTTCCAGCAGCCGCTGATACCCCGACCGTTGCGCATTGGCGTGGCCGAACGCGTGCGCTGGGATGGTTCCGTCGAGAAGCCGCTCGACGAGAATGCCGTGCGCGCGGCCTTAAAAAATCTTCAGGCGCAAGGCGTCGAAGCTGTCGTCGTCGGGTTTCTGAACGCGCACCGCAATCCAAGTCATGAATTGCGGGTGCGCGAAATGATCGACGCAGGCGACTGGAAAACCTACGTCTCGCTCGGGCACGAAATTCTTGCGCAGGAAGGCGAGTACGACCGCATCTCGACCGCAGCAGTGAACTCGTACGTGGGGCCGGGGCTGAAGCGCTATCTGAACAATCTCGCCGCGCGTTTGAGCGAGGCGAAATTGCAGGTGCCCGTCATGGCGATGCAATCGACGGGCGGCGTGCTGCCGGTCGACCAGGCCGTATTGCATGCGGTCGGTTCATTGACGAGCGGCCCGGCCGGCGGCGCTATGGCCGGCGCATATTTTGCGCGCCACGGCACAGAGACGCGCATGGTGACCTACGACATGGGCGGCACGAGCACCGACATTTGTCTCATTGAGAACGGGCGGCCGTTCGAGCGTCAGAAGACGGAATTTGGCGACGTCAAGGTGGTTGCGCCAACGCTCGACGTCACTGCGCTTGGCGCGGGCGGCGGCAGCATTGCCAAGGTCGACAAAGGCGGCATTCTGGATCTAGGGCCTGAAAGTGCAGGCTCGCGACCCGGTCCTGCTTGCTACGGACACGGCGGAGATTTGCCGACGCTGACTGACGCCAACGTCGTACTGGGTTATATCTGCGCTGACACATTTCTCGGCGGGCGCATGCGCCTTTCGCACGAGCGCGCCGTTGAGGTCGTAAAAAAGCACATCGCGGTTCCGCTGTCATTGTCGGTTGAGGATGCAAGTTTTGCGATCAATGCGGTCGCCAACGCCAAAATCGCCGAGGGCATCCGCGCGGCCACCGTGCGCTGCGGCCGCGATCCGCGCGATTGCGCGCTGTTTTCCTTCGGCGGCGCCGGCGGCGTGCACGCGGACATGGTGGGGCGCGAGTTGCTGATCCCGCGAATCATCATTCCGCGCGAAGCTTCGGTGCTGTCCGCGTTGGGCTTTCTGTCGAGCGACGTGCGGCGCGACTTTTCGGCGCCGGTCGGAAAATCCGTCCCTGTATTAAAGGCGGGCGAATTGAAAAGCGTGTTTGGTCTGCTCGAGCAACAAGCGCGCGAATTTCTCGAAGCAGAGGGCTTCGCGGGTGCACGTAGCCGCTTCGTTCGAGTCCTCGATTGCCGCTATCATCGCCAGGTATTTTCGGTCGAAGTGCCGGTCGAGTCGACAGATCTGCAAGCCACTGACTACGACTGGCTCATGCGCAAGTTCGAGCAGTCCTATCAGGCGCTATACCAGCACAGTCACAAAAACGTCGACGGGTATATCGATACGTGCCGCGTTGCCGCTTTCGGCGTGCAACCGGCGCTTGAGCTCAAAATGCGCAAGGCGGGCACTGCAGACGCATCGCGCGCGCAGCGCGGATCGCGCCGGGTCTATCTCGGCGCATGGACTGAGGCAGCCGTGTACTGGTTCGACGATCTGCTGCCGGGGATGACGATCATGGGACCGGCGCTCGTTGATTCCGCATCGACATCCGTTTTGATCATGCCGGGCAGTTCGGCGACGATTGACCCACTGGGAAGCATCCAGATAACGCGGGGGCGCGATGAGCACTAAACCACAAGTAAAGTTGATCAAAGAGACTGCAACGCGGGTACATCCGATGACGCTGGGCGTCGTGCGCTATAAATTTCTCGCGGTGGCCGAGGAAGTGGTGGAAATGATGGTGCGCACGTGTTTCTCGCCGCTGCTAAATCAATCGCGCGATTTCTCTGCGGTTGTGCTCGATGCGCAAGCTCGCGTGGTGGCCCAGGCCGAGCGGGTGCCGATCCATATGGGCGCGATGCCGTTTGCCATCCAGGCGATGCAAGGCGCGTTCGCCGATGACATCAAGGAGGGCGATATCCTGATGGCGAACGATCCCTATTGGGGCGGCAGCCATCTGCCGGACGTCACGCTCGCAACGCCCGTGTTTCGGGATGGAAAGATCCGGCTGTGGGTAGCGAATCGCGCTCACCAGGGCGACATCGGCGGCCTGTCGGCGGGCGGCTACAGTCCGAACGCGCGCGAAATCTGGCACGAGGGTATTCGGATTCCGCCAGTGAAGCTCGCGGAGCGCGGCGTTATCCGCGAAGACTTGCTGCGCCTGATCTGCACGAACACACGCAAACCAAACGATTTGCGGGGTGACATCATGGCGCAGGTTGCTTCGGTGACCATCGGCGCACAGCGGTTGCAGCAACTCTTTGAGCGTTACGGCGCAGAGCAGATCGAAGGTTGCGTTGAAGGCATCCTAGACGCCGGTGAAGCCTCGATGCGGGCGCAGATCAGCCGCGCCAAGCCAGGAACATACACCGGCGTCAGCTATCTTGAAGACGATGGCGCGGGTCATCACAACGTGCCGATCACCGTGAAGCTCACTATCGAGAAGGACAGCGTTATCGTCGATTTCACCGATTGCCCGGACCAGGTGAGTTCGTTTATGAACAGCCCGTATGCCAATACCGTAGCGTCCACCAACGTTGCGTTCCTTTATCTCAGCGACAATCGTCAAGGCCAAAACGACGGTTGCGCGCGTGCGATCACGATTAAAACGCGAAAGGGCAGCATCGTGGACTGCGAGTCGCCGGTGCCGGTGACTGGGTGCACGACTTTTACCGGGGCCGTAATCATTGAGGCAGTGCTGCGCGCCCTGGAGAAAGCTTCGCCCGACGGCTCAATGGCCGGCTTCGCGCGGCGTTTTCGCTTCGTGATCGCGGGCATGGATCGCGACGATCAGACTTATATCTGGCATTATTTTTCGAATCGCGGCGGCGCCGGCGGCAATTTAAAAGAGGACGGGTGGACCAACCTCGGCTGCATCCACAATCCCGGGGGCTCGCTGTCGCCGAGCATCGAACGCACAGAAGCGGGCTTTCCGTTCCTGATCGAATCCTATGAACTTAGTCCGAACTCAGGCGGCGCCGGACGACGGCGCGGCGGTTTGGGCGGCATCTATTCGCTTCGCTATGAAGGTGAAAACGACGCGCTCCTAAATGCAGCAGGCGAGGGGCTCATCGTGCCGCCGTACGGCGTCGACGGGGGCGATTCGGGCGCAGTGCACAATTACCGCATCATCCGCGATGGCAAAGAACTGCCACTCGGCACACGTGACACGAACGTCCGCATTGCCCGCGGTGATGTAATTGTGTGCGAAGCAGCGGGCGGCGGCGGGTATGGCGATCCGCGCGAGCGCGAGCGCGCGCTCATCGATCTGGATCTCGAGTACGGCTACATCACACCAGATGCGGCAGGCTCGCGTTACGCGATCGAACGCTGACCCGCGATTCCGTGAGAGTGTAGAACATGATGCGTAACTCAGCCATCGGTGCGTTGCTCGCCTTTTTTGCCGCGGCCGGCGCGGCGCACGGTCAAAGCTTTCCGGCGAAGCCAGTAAGATTCATGGTCGGGTTTGCACCGAGCGGCGCCAGCGATATAACAGCTCGCATCGTCGCGCAGAAGATGGGCGAAGTGTGGGGACAGACCGTCATCGTGGAGAATCGTCCCGGTGCGAGCGGCATCATCGGCGCCGACGCTGTTGCAAAAGCGCCCCCGGACGGGCATTTACCGCTCGTGACATCGCAGACCAGTACGGCGGTCGCGACGTCGCTGTATTCAAAACTTCCCTATGGGGTTCTGAAGGATTTTTCCATCATCAGTGTCATGGGTTCGACCGCCACGATACTGGCCGTTCATTCGTCGGTGCCGACCAGTACCTTCGCGCAATTTGTTGCGCTGGCCAAGGCCGCTCCGCAAGGCATGGGTTTCGCGTCAAGCGGTTTTGGTTCTGTATCGCATTTCGGCGGCGAACTGCTGGGCCTCGCGTTGAACGTGAAGATGGTGCCTATCCCATATAAGGGCGAAAGCCCGGTATTGACCGATGTCATCGGCGGACAACTGTCGTTCATGTTTGCGTCGTTACCGCTCGCAATGCTGCATATAAAGGCCCGGAAGCTGCGGGCTCTCGCTGTGACGAGTTTGCAGCGCTCGCCAATCGCCTTGGAGTATCCGACGGTCGTCGAATCGGGAATACCGGATTTTGAAATGGTTGCCTGGCAAGGTTTATACGGACCGGCGTCGTTGCCTAAGGATCTGGTCGCCCGCATCAACGCGGATATCTCACAAGCGCTGCAAACGCCGGACGTCAATAAACGGTTAGCGCAACAGGGAATCGACCGCGTCGCCAATACACCCGATCAGGCGAGCGCTTATCTGAAATCCGAGATTGCGAAGTATGCAAAAATCGTTAAAAGCGCAAACCTGCGTGTCGAATAACCGCTGTTCACCTTGAGTACCTCGATAACTTGAAGATCAAAAAGGTCATTGCCACGCCCGGGCTGAACGGCTTTTACAACGACGACAAGGCCGCGATCCGCAAAGGCGCGAAGATGGACGGCTTCGTCTATCGCGGTGCGCCGGTCACGCCAGGATTCTCGGCGATTCGCCAACCCGGCGAGTGTGCGTCGATTATTTTCCTGCTCGATGATGGCAATTACGCGTTCGGAGACGCACTCGCAGTGCAATACTCGGGCGCCGGCGGCAGAGAAGTCATGATGTCGGGTCAGGAGATGGCTGCGCTCGCCATCGATGCGATCGCTCCGGCTTTCAAGGGGACGGAGGTCACCACGTTTCGCGCACTGTCGGCGCGCATCGAACGGCTCCAGCATAACGGCCGCAACCTTCATGCGAGCGTTTGTTACGGCGCAAGCCAAGCGGCGCTTGATGCGGTTGCGAAGGCGCAGGGGCTCACGCCGGCCGAAGTCGTTGCCAACGAATACTCGCTGCAGCTCTCAGAAACGCCGATTCGGATGCACGCGCAGTCTGGCGACGACCGTTATCTGAACGTGGACAAAATGATCCTAAAGAAAGTCGGTTTCATGCCGCATGGGCTCATTAACAACGCCGCGGAGAAAGTCGGCAAGGATGGCGAAGTCTTCCTCAAGTATGCCAAATGGGTACGAGACCGCGTGCTCGAGCTCGGCGACAATGACTATAAGCCCGCGTTTCGCTTTGATGTTTATGGGACTATCGGTGAAGTGTTCGCTGACGACCCTGACAGGATCGTCGCCTATCTCGCGAAAGTGCGCGAGGTGACCGAACCGTTCGAGCTTTTTATCGAGATGCCGGTCGACATGGGCAATGCGCGGGATCAGTTCAGGGTGATGCGCGCGATCCGCGCTGGATTATCAAAAGAGAAAATTAAAATTAATCTGATCATCGACGAATTCGCCAACACGCTCGATGAAATCAAGGAATGGGCGGATTCCGATGCGTGCGACATGATTCAGGTTAAAACGCCGGACCTTGGCGTGCTCACGCATTCGGTCGAGGCCGTTCTTTACTGCAAGCAGGCCGGCAAGCTCGTGTACCTGGGCGGCAGTTGCGCCGAAACGGACCAAAGCGCGCGGCTCTCGGCGAACATCGCGCTTGCAACCCAGCCTTTTGCTTTGGCGAGTAAACCGGGAATGGGTGTCGACGAAGCGTTGATGATCGTGAACAACGAAATGCAGCGAGTGCTGGCGATTTACAAAGCGAGGCGCACTGATGACTGAACCGAATTGGACGGAGCTGCGCAAGCAGTTTCCGATGCTCGAGACCTGGACGTATCTTGATACCGCGCGCAAGGCGCCGTTGCCGCTTTGCGTCGAACAGGCGACGCGCGATTTTTTCAGGGACGTGAACGAGAATGCGGGTGACGAGGTATGGAATCCGGCGAGCGTGGAAAAGACGCGCGTGGTAATGGCGCGGCTGTTGGGCGCACCCTCCAGCTCAATCGCATTCGTTAAGAACACGACCGAGGGGCTCAACATTGCCTCACATGCGCTCAACCTTGCGTCGGGCGACAACATCGTTGTCACGGACATGGAACACCGGGCGAACCTGTGGGTTTGGGAGCACTGGCGTGCCAGGGGATGCGAGATTCGCTGCGTTCGGAATCGCGACGGGCGGTTGCCGATCGAGGCGTTTCTAGAAAAGATCGACGAGAAAACAAAAGTGGTGGCGACGGCGTGGGTGACGTATCGCAACGGCTATCGCGTCGATCTGAAAGCCTTGGGCGGCATCTGCCGCCAGCGCGGCGTAAGTCTGGTTGTCGATGCGGTGCAGGGTGCCGGGCTGTTGAGCGATCCCTTGTCCGAACTGAACGCGGATTTCATCTCGATCGGCGGACACAAGCATCTGCTGGGCCTGACCGGCAGCGGTGTTCTCTACAGCCGGCCGGAACTCGTCAAAAACGCGCTGCCCGGCATAACCAAAACGCCTGAATATTTCACCGCGGATCCCGCAACGCTGGAGCGGTACGACCAGCATCGCTTCGAAAGCGGTAACCCGAATTTTCTCGGGTTACTGGTTTTTCGCCGCGCGGCGGAATTTCTCGAATCGATTGGTCTGCAGAATATCGAAACGCGCGTGCGCGATCTTACGGACGAGCTGTTGCAGATGCTCAAGAGGCGGCACATTCGCACCCAAACGCCGAGCAACTGGAACGAGCGGTGCCAAATCGTGAATATTCTCGTCGACGTGGACGCGAAAACGCTTTCCGCGCAGCTGCATCAGCAGCGCATCGCAGTGAATGTTAGGGACGGCATTCTGAGGGCCTCGTTGTCGTTTTTCAACAATGAAGCGGATCTTGAAACGCTGGTTCGGGCATTGCCTTGATGAAGCAAGCTGCACTCATCTAGGGTTCTGCCGTCGAGGTTAATACTCCGCGCGCAGGTTCGCGGCTTTGATGACCTTGCCCCAGCGGGCGGTTTCCGTTCGCAGGTAGGCAGCCGCTGCATCGGGTGAGTTGCCCACTGGATCGATGCCCAGTTGAGAGAGACGCGCGCGAACGTCAGGGAGGCTTAATAGTTTTAAGACATCCGTGTTAACGCGAGCTAATAATTCCTTCGGCGTCGCTGCCGGCGCGTAGATCGCATTCCATGCCGTCACCTCATAGCCTGGAACGCCCGACTCGTTGACTGTTGGAAAGCCGGGTGCCAACGGAGAAGGGTGCAGGCTCGTAATCGCGAGCCCGCGAACTCTGCCTGCCTTTACCTGAGGCAATGCTGCGGGTAGAGTTGTGTACGTTATCGGCAACTGCCCGCTCATTACGTCTGCAATGGCCGCGCTTTCGCCCTTATAAGGCACGTGATTGATGCTGACGTGTATCGACTGGTTCATCAGTTCGCCGGCGAGGTGTGCTGTTGAGCCGATGCCTGACGACCCATAGCTGACGGTATTTTGATTCGCCTTCACAAATGCTAAGAACTCGGGGAACGTCTTTGGCGGCAGGGATGGATGGACAACTAGCATGGCGGGTGCCGAGCCAAGCACGGTGACGACCGCGAAATCTTTGAGTACGTCATACGGCAGCTTCGCGTACAACGATGCTGCAACCGCAGTGCTGGTTTGAGACGAAACGAGCATCGTGTAACCGTCGGGAGGGGCTTTTGATACGAGTTCAGCGCCAATGATGCCACTTGCGCCGACACGGTTCTCGACAACCACTGTTTGTCCCCAGGTTTCCGTCAGTTTCTGTGCGATCACCCGCGCAACGATGTCGCTGCCACCCCCCGGTGCAAATCCAACGATGAAACGGACAGGTTTTGCTGGATAGACTTGTGCATATACGGTCGTTATTGACAAGAATACTATCGAAAACAATAGTAACGTTTTATTCACAAGATCGGTCATGGTTATCTTCCATCCCCTCATTGGCGGCAACGCGGTGCAGCGATTTTAGCAGTAGGCCGCGACCGGCGTCTGGAAAGACATTCGGTAATGTTTGTAGTGCGCAAAAAAGGTCGCGTCGCACGTCATCTGAACGATGGCGACCATTGCGCCGATCGGAATATGGCATGATGAACGCATTGGTTTGGCTTGTGCGAATCGTGGCGGGTCTGCTGTTGGACGTCTTCAAGCTCGTCCCATTTGTGCTGTGGTCGTCTGCGGCGATCCACTCCGAGAACTTCGCCCTCCGAAAGCAATTTGCCCAATGCATAGAGCGAAAGATCAAGCCGCGGGCGGGTCGAGTATGCCGCGCGCTTCGAGTGCCGCCATGGCGGGTTCACCGCCCTGACCGCAATCCCCGCGCACCAGCGCCGGTCGCTTATCTTGCGGCATACTCTCGATCAGTTCGATCAGCCCCGGCAGCGTAGTGTTCGCCTGGCTTTTGTTGCCCTGCGCTACTGTGACACCGAGCATCAGCCGTAGTCCCGCTATTCTGGTAGGTGTGGTAGCCGACCTCGCGGGCTTTCTCGCTTCTCGCGAGCGGGGATATCACCGGGAACATCATCGCCTTCGACGTTGGCGCGCGCTATTTCGCGTTCTGACGTAGCAAGCCGCCGCCGGTCATTCCGAAAGGGAAGATTCAGGGACGGCTAGCCCTGTTGACGTGGAACTATTCCGCTCGGATATAGTTTTGAAATAGTTTTGCGAAGCCGTTCGTTGCCACGCGT
>JANXRI010000084.1 GCA_025353085.1 Betaproteobacteria bacterium | reverse complement strand
CAGCCCTCTCGGGTCGATGCAGAGACCGAAGAATCCACGCGAGAGGGAAATTTTCACCAAGCGCCGTGAAATTGACCACTTGCGGGGCCGGCGATATAGTCGCGGACAGTCAAAAGAGGCGTTTAAATTTCCTATTCGCCGAGCTTCGGTCTGCGACACGCTCTCATCACGACGCGATCGAGCGTGTTATTAACTTGATGCGCCCCGACATCGTCATGGCGGAGTATGTCCAGTATCTTTGCACGATTTACGGCTACTACAGTATTTTGGAACCGCGCTTGATTGAGGGAGACTCAAAATTATTGAACGGCGCTCTCACTCTAAGTCAACGCCGAAAAGTTGCATGGCTGGAGCGTGATCTCAAACATTTTGTAGGTTCAGCGTGCATGGAAAACTTGCCTGTATGCGTTCGTTTGCCCCCAACGGACAATGCGTCTGGCGTGATGGGCTGTGCGTATGTGATCGAGGGCTCAATGCTGGGCGGCTTGGTTATATTCCGTCATATCCACAAATGTTTACGGCTTACCCCAGGCAAAGGGGCTGCTTTTATCTATGGTTATGGCGAACGCACCAGCTTCCAATGGAAGAATTTTCTTCGTGCATTAAACGAGACCGCCTTCAGTGCGCGGCAGCGCGATGAATGCATAGAAGCGGCGGCTGCGACATTTGAGACGATGCAGGCGTGGTTTGTAGAGCGGGCGGACGCGGTCAAGGTCAACGCGAGCGGGGCGCATTAGCATTTTATGCGCGGACTGCGCGCCCAAATTTAGCAACCTGCAAACGACGCTTTTAGCGGCAGTCGGAAGTTTCAAGAGCAGTGTTTCCAGTTCCCATGGGGCAGCGGGCTTAGTCATGTGGTGATCGAAGCCTGCAAGTTTATACGACAACTTGGTGTTGGCTTTTTCCATTGCGGCGTTCGAACTGAAATGTAGTCTTCTCGATTTTTCGATCCAGTCGAAAGCAAAGGTTAAGGGGACTTTGTTACAGGATAGGACGCAGGAGGAATTCGGCCTGGCGATTCATGCGGCCGGTGGAAGTTGTTGTGGTCAAGTCAGTCTTTTGTAATGGCGCGCACTTCGGCCAGCGAGTCGAATACATAACAATCCAATACGCCTTGGCGCAAGACGGTGTGTACCAACTTCGCCACGCGGCAATTAAAACGCGTGAGGCGTTCGCTTCGCTTTATTTTTCCAGGAGATGTTTCTTCTCTTTCACTTTAGCCCACTCATCAGCATCCGGAGGACCGTCCTTCTTCTCGATGATCGGCTTCCAGACCTTGGCGAGCTCGGCGTTCAACGCGGTATATTCCTGCTGGTTATCCGGCACGTCGTCTTCGGCGTAAATCGCCTCGACCGGGCATTCGGCGACGCATAGCGTGCAGTCGATGCACTCGTCAGGATCAATGACGAGGAAATTCGGACCTTCGCGAAAGCAATCTACCGGGCAGACGTCTACGCAGTCGGTGTATTTGCATTTGATGCAGGTTTCGGTAACCACGTAAGTCATGGTGATCCTTGGCTAATTCAGCCATTTAAAGTATGCAAAACGCCATTTCATCTCTGGCTCGACGTCGATGGCATAAACGGTGCTGGCGGTCATCATCGCCGCAGCGGGGCAAACGTGCCGTAACGGCAGCCGAAATTAACGACGTTGGCCTTGCACTCGGAGAAATCGAGATTCTGCAAGATGTGGCGCGCGGTTCGAAGAGGTTGCCCACCACTGCTCATCCGGCATGCCGCTCGCGCGGACTTTTAAGTGCGATTACCGCTGGTCACGGAGCTATGGAGTGGCGCGTGGCTATCCCCTTAGATCGCGACGACTTCGATGTCGGGCTCGATCGACTTCACCAGGCTCTTCGATGCCGGCGAGTGTGACCGCGATCGAACTCGACTGCACTCATTTGAATTGCTCCTTTAACTTACCCCGACATCATCTACATCGAATAAAACCCCGGACGCGCGGCAATTAAGCCGAGAAAGACGACCCGCAACCGCAGGTAGAAGTGGCGCCGGGATTCTTAATTACAAACTGCGAACCCTCCACCCCATCCTGATAATCAATTTCCGCGCCCATCAGATACTGCAAGCTCATTGGGTCAATCAACAACTGCACG
>JANXRI010000038.1 GCA_025353085.1 Betaproteobacteria bacterium | reverse complement strand
CTGCGGCGAAATGTTCATCTTACAAAACATCTCATCCGCTTCATCGAGTTTTTCGCGCCGCATCTTAAGCCAGGAGATGTGCGAAAGGCGACTGCATCCTGACTACGTCGTTACAATCTTGCCGGCGCCACGCGTGTCGAGGGCAGATGCTGCATAAAGATATTGTCCATTAACTCTCACGTTTGAACCCCACTCACTGAGCTGCCTAGCCGTCATGGACATGAAAATTTGACTGCAGCTTCGTCGCCGGTCCGTTCCAAAAACCGCTTCATGTAAGAACCTTCATCGCGTCCGGCGTAAACGGAAGGATGTCGCTTTCGCGCTCTTCGCGAATCTTCCGTGCCCAACGGAAATCCGCGAGCAAAGCACGTCCGACTGCGACGAGATCGACCTCCTGCCGCGCAATCATCTCTACGACTGCATCGATAGCGACGACCGCTGCACGCTCACCGCGAAACGCTGCCAGCATGTCGGAATCGAGGCCGACCGATCCTACTGTAACGACCGGCTTGCCGCTGACCCGTTTTGTCCAACCTGCGAGATTCAAGGGCGAACCCTCGAACTCGGGAATCCAGAACCGTCGCGTTGAACAATGAAAAACATCTACACCGGCATCGATCAACGGCGACAGAAACGCCTCGAGTTCTTGCGGCGAATTGAGGAGCTTTGCCTTGTAATCCTGGATTTTCCACTGTGAAAATCTCAGGAAGATAGGATATTTGTTTCCGATTGCAGCACGGCATGCCTTGATTATTTCCGCTGCAAAGCGACACCTTCCCGCAATATCACCTCCAAAGCGATCGAGCCTGCAGTTGGTGCCCTCCCAAAAAAACTGATCAATGAGGTAGCCGTGTCCGCCATGGAGTTCGATCCCGTCGAACCCGAGCTCGATTGCCGCACTTGCGGCACGCGCGAAAGAAGCAATTACGTCGGCGATTGCGGATTCCGACATGGGATCGCCGAAGGCCACTGCCCGCTTTCGCAGCCCCGATGGTCCTACGGAGGGAACGTCCGGGTTCGGTGACACTTCCGGATTGCGTGCGCTGCCGACATGCCACAGTTGTGGAATGATACGACCTCCCACCGCGTGTACCGCCTCGGCCACGCATCTCCAGCCGGCAAGAGCTTCAGCGCCAAAGAACCGAGGAACGTTCAGGTCGTTTGCGGACGCAGGATGGTCGACGACCGTACCCTCCGTGATTATCAACCCTACGTCGTTACCCGCTCGTCGCTCGTAGTATCTCACGACATCTTCGCCGGGCACGCCGCCAGGCGAATGGCTGCGCGTCATGGGCGCCATTACGATGCGGTTCGCCAGTTCAAGATTCTTGACTGGAATTGCGAAAACAACGAATTCACCGAAGCGGCCATGGCGTGTATGGGCAGTCGTCAGGTGCTCGCTGCATCGGCGCGAGCGCACAAATTCTTGATCGAATCGCCTGGTTCCTCGCCCTTCACCGCCACGGCAATCTGTGGTGCGCAAAAACTCGCGGCGTGCGAATGTCATCTCGGTACGATGGCGATCAGGCGACGTTCGGCGCTAGCGAATATTCGTGATGGAGTCCGCCCAACACCGCTTTCGTGAGCACGATTGCACCCGCCGCCATCCGATGTCGGGATTCTGACGTCGGAACCATCGAAGCCGCCTTCGGCGGATCAGGTACGCCAGGACCCAGAGCCTTGTGTGGCCTCCCCTCGTTGTAATGCCTCACCCACTCCCGCAACGTCGCTCGCAAATGCGCTTCCGTAACCGGGATCATCCAGTCCAGACACTCCCGCCGAATGGTGCCGTTCACCCGCTCACATATCGAATTCGCCTTGGGACTTCGAAACGGTGTCCGCAGCACCTTCAGCCCCAGTGCCCGAATTGAGTTGTCCAAATGTCTGGCAAAAATGCTATCGCGATCATGAATCAGATACCGGTGGGTGCTTTCATCTCCAACCACCTCTCGCAACTGCCGTAACGTCCAGTCTGCCGTCGGGTGGTTCGTCACGCCCACGTGTGCAAGCCGGCGCCTACCGTGTTCGATGACCACGAAGACGTACAGCAATCGGAAAGTGGCCGTCACGGTGACTAAGAAATCGCACGCCACAATCGCCCTCGCGTGATTCCTTAAAAACATCGACCAGCACTGATCACCTCGTGGCGGCCCTTCCGGCCTCTTTGGCATGTACTTTCCTACCGTCCGCGGCGAAACCCGGATTCCCAGCTTGACCAGTAGCTCATTAGCGATCCGCTCCGCTCCTCACCCCACACTGGGTTCTCGGCGGCCATTCTACGAATCAGCGCCCGCAGTTTGCGGCCGGAATCGGCGGTCGACCCAGTTTGCACTTGAATCGCCAAAACAATCGCCATCCCATACGGTGCCAGCGGATGATCGTTTTCGGACGCACGATTACGACTGCGTTCTGCCAATCGAACAAACGGGTGAGGAGCGCGAGGCCGATCCGTGTTACAGCATCAACGCGCCGCGGCTTGATCCCGCGCTCGATGTATTGGGCGAGCTGCTTTCGGAGGACTAAGTTCTCAGCACGGATCGCCGACGACGAACGCAACAGGAGTAGGACGAGCCTGAAGGCGATTCCCCGAGAGACAGAGACTGGGAGAAAAAGCTGCTGACTCGCTGGCGGAGAGGGTGGGATTCGAACCCACGATCCAGTTGCCCGGATTCCGGTTTTCGAGACCGGTACATTCAACCACTCTGCCACCTCTCCAGCGGCGCGTATTTTAGCAGACTGGATACGGCCAGTCAGCGCACATTGCTAAGCAGAGATTCTGTCAGTGCCGCCCATGTAAGGACGCAGCGCTGACGGCACGGAGATACTGCCATCGGCATTTTGATAATTTTCCATTACTGCGACCAGCGTGCGGCCGACCGCAAGTGCAGAGCCATTGAGCGTGTGCACGAGTTCAGGTTTGCCTTTATCGCCACGAAAACGCGCTTGCATGCGTCGCGCCTGGAACGCTTCGAAATTGCTGCACGAAGAAATCTCGCGGTAAGCGGCCTGCCCCGGCAGCCAGACTTCGAGGTCATAGGTCTTGGCGGACGAAAATCCCATATCGCCGGTGCACAATGCCATAACGCGGTACGGCAACTCAAGGCGCTGCAATATGGTTTCGGCGTGGCCCGTCAATTCTTCCAGCAACGTATAAGAAGCTGACGGGTGCGCGATTTGGACCAGCTCTACTTTGTCGAACTGGTGCTGGCGTATCATGCCGCGCGTGTCCTTGCCATAGGAGCCGGCTTCACTGCGGAAGCACGGCGAATGACAAACGAATTTCAACGGCAATTTGTCAAGCGCCAGAATCTCGCCGCGCACGAAATTCGTGACGGGATATTCGGCCGTCGGAATTAAATAAAGGTCACGTCCCTCGAGCTTGAACAAGTCCTCCTTGAATTTCGCCAGACTCGAAACGCCGTTGGCGCACTCGGCGGTCACCATGTAGGGCACATACACTTCGGTATAACCATGTTCCTGCGTATGAACGTCGAGCATGAATTGGGCAAGTGCCCGATGCATGCGCGCGACATGCTTTTTGAGAACTGTAAACCGCGCGCCGGCAAGCTTTGCGGCGGTATCGAAATCGACCTGGCCAAGACTCGTTCCCAGATCGACATGATCCTTCGCCGGAAACTCAAATGTGCGCGGCGTGCCTACACGTCGAACTTCGACGTTGTCGTCGGCGGATTTTCCGATCGGCACGCTCGCATGCGGAATATTCGCGATGACGCCGAGAAATGCGTCGAGTTCTGCCTGAACCGCGCCGAGATCCTGCTCCACCGCTTTGAGTTTGTCCGCTTGCGCATTCACTTCCGCCATCGTTGCCGACGCATCTTCGCCTTTTGCTTTGGCCTGCCCAACCTGCCTGGACAGCTGGTTGCGTTTTGCCTGCAGTTCCTGCGTTTGCGTCTGCACCGCCTTGCGCTTCGACTCAAGGCGCTCGAACGCGGCGGTGTCGAGCGTGAACCCGCGCGCGGCGAGCCGCGCAGCAATTGCTTGCAGATCGTTGCGCAGCATCTGTATGTCCAGCATTACAGCCTCGTAGCGGAATTGAAGTGGCGGAATCGATTGCTATTATCGCGGAGATTCAAATGGGCGACCAGCGCCTTGACAGTGCGGCGCGGCACACCTTACAGTCAGCCACAAAAATCTGCAGCGGCGTGTGTCGTAACGCCGCATCGAGAGGACATCGTCATGTACCGATTACATAAATTTGCCGCCGCCATCGCACTAGCCGGCATGCCGGGCATACTGCCAGCCCAATCGTTCCCGAGCAAACCGGTGCGTATCATCGTCGCCTTTCCGCCCGGCGGCGGCACGGATATCGTCGCGCGCACGATCAGCCCCAAATTATCAGACGCGTTGGGTCAACAGGTCGTCGTCGACAATCGCGCCGGGGCTTCTGGGTTACTCGGTACCGAACTCGCTGCTAAAGCACCGCCGGACGGGCATACAATCTTCATGGGTACTCTGGGTAATCTGAGTGTCAATCCACTGCTTTTTCCCAAGGCCCCTTTTGACGTCGCACGGGATTTCGCCCCTCTTACCCAGGCTGTGTCGGTAACGTTCATGCTGTATGTTCATCCTTCATTTCCCGTTAAAACGGTCAAAGACCTCGTTACATTGACGAAGGCCCATCCCGGCCAGATCAACTACGCATCGAGCGGAAGTGGCGGCGCCCCGCATCTCGCCGCGGAACTCTTCAATTCGCTCGCCGGCGTGAAGATGGTGCATATCGCGTACAAAGGCAGCGGCCCGAGTTTCATCGATGTGCTCGGCGGTCAGGTACCGTTGACGATGGACAGTTTGACGCAGGGCCTGCCGTACGTGAAAAGCGGCCGGCTGCGCGCGGTGGCAACGCTGGGCCCGACTCGTTCGCCCGTTTTACCGGAGGTTCCAGCCGTGGGCGAAACCCTTAAAGGCTACGAAGTCGTCAACTGGTTCGGACTCGTCGCGCCTGCCGCAACCCCGCGCGATGTCGTCAATCGTCTGCATGGCGAGATCGTAAAAATATTGCGCATGCCGGACATCAAGGAGCGCCTGAGTTCACAGGGGGCAGATCCCGTCGGCAGTTCGCCGGAAGAATTCGGCGCGTTCATGAAATCTGAAACCGCCAAGTGGGCGCGCGTCATCAAAGAAGCCAATATCCGCGCTGATTAAAGGTGCGTGCAGCGCAGGCCCATGTGCTGCTCGACGGGATACCCGATGCCGCCCGATACAACCGCGTGCTGGTAGACAATCCATCGCGGCTCTACGACTTTAAATAAGTCACCCTACTTTTTGCCGCGTGCTGCGTCGTCGCGTTCACGCAGTTCGGCAAGCCGCGCGCGAATTTTGGCCTCGAGGCCGCGCTCAGTCGGCTCGTAAAAGCGCTGTCGTTCCAGGCCTTCCGGAAAATAATTTTCTCCCGCGACATAAGCGTCGGTCTCGTCGTGCGCATAGCGATAGTCGCGGCCGTAGCCGAGGTCTTTCATGAGCTTGGTCGGTGCGTTGCGCAGATGCTCGGGAACAGGTCGCGATTTGTCATCGCGTATCAGCGCACGCGCAGCGTTATACGCGCTGTAGGCGGCATTGCTCTTGGGCGCTACGGCAAGATATAACGCAGCCTCGGCCAGCGCAAGTTCACCTTCGGGGCTACCGAGCCGCTCATAGGTCTCGCAAGCGTCCAATGCGATACGGAGCGCCCGGGGATCGGCCAGCCCTATATCCTCCGACGCCATGCGCACGATGCGGCGGCCGACATAGAGCGGGTCGGCGCCGCCATCCAGCATGCGGCAAAGCCAGTACAGCGTCGCATCGGGCGATGAACCGCGCACCGCCTTGTGCAGTGCGGATATTTGCTCGTAAAACTGATCGCCGCCTTTATCGAATCGCTTAAGGCTCTGCGTCAGCGCGTCGCGAACCAGCGTCTCGTCGACGTGATTGTTGCCGGCCGCGCTCGCCGCCGTATCGATCTGCTCCACCATATTCAATAGCCGCCGCGCATCACCATCGGCATAACCCACGATCAGATCGCGCGCTGCATCGCTTAATTCGAGCGGTCTGCCGCATTGAAGCAATGCGCGCTGAAGCAATGAAGCAAGGTCAGATTCAGACAGCGGCTGAAGAACATAGACTGCCGCGCGCGACAACAATGCGCTGTTGACTTCGAACGACGGGTTCTCGGTCG
>JANXRI010000029.1 GCA_025353085.1 Betaproteobacteria bacterium | reverse complement strand
TGAGCGATCACCGAGTTGGGCCACTTCGTGAACATGATCGGCAATTCCGGAATCGCATCTTTACCGGCACTCGCGTCGAAGCCGCTAGCGTGGAATTCCTTCGCATGATCGTAATAATTTTTGCCGACGCACAGAATATTTTTCGCCGGCCGCGGAATCGGCGCATGCAATTTAACGCTATCGAAGGCCAGCCGTCCTTCGCCGCTTTTGAGCGCCGCGCGTGCGCGTTTGAGACCATTCTTGCCGAGCGCGACGAAACTTGTCATGTCCGTGGGCAGGCGCGACACAGCGGCGAGATCGACGATCGTATTGGACGCTGCATCGTGGACACCGATGCGCATGCTTTTAGAATCGGAAAAAGTAACTAGTCGCATAATTGTTCCGGGATTGAGGATTGAGAAAAATCGCTTACCCCTCAATCCTGCTTCACCTCAATCCTCGCTCCTCGATCTTATTCAGCCTTTATGCCTGCAATTTTTACGACGTTCGCCCACTTGGCGATGTCGGCGTTCAGATATTTTTCGAACTCGGCGGGCGTCATCGACATTGGCTCCGCGCCCTGTTCGTTCCACACTTTTTTGACGTCGGGACGGGCGACGATTTTGACGATTTCCGCATTGAGCCGGTCAACGATCGGTTTCGGCGTGCCGGTCGGCGCCATGATGCCGAGCCAGATCGTCGCCTCATAGCCTTTTACTCCCGCCTCCGAGATCGTTGGGATATCCGGCAATACGGGCGAGCGCTTGAGACCCGTCGTGCCGAGCGCGCGCACGCGATTTGCTTTGACCATCGGCGACATGGTGGTGATCGCATCAAGCATCACTTCCACCTGGCCGCTCATGACACTCGTGCGTGCTTCGCCACTGCCTTTGTGCGGAATGTGCACAAACTGGACACCCGCCATCGCCTTGAATAACTCGCCGGCCATGTGATACGGCGTGCCAGTTCCGGACGACGCATAGTTAAAGCCATTGGGTTTTGCCTTAGCGAGCGCGATGAGCTCCTTGATCGACTTGGCCGGCAGCGACGGATGCACAACGAGCACGAGATCGGAGTAGTTGATCGGCGCGATCGGCACAAAGTCTTTCATCAGCGTAAACGGTTTCTTCGGTACGAGCGACTCGTTGACCGTGTGCGTATTCGACATCAGCAGCAGCGTATAACCGTCGGGCGGCGACTTCGCGACGAGATCGGTGCCGATGATAGAGCCTGCGCCAGGCCGGTCATCGACGACAAACGAATGGCCAAGCGGCTCCTGCATGCGTTGGGCGAGATAGCGCGCGTAAATATCCGCGGGACCGCCGGCGCCGAACGGCACGACGATGCGCACAGGTTTAACGGGATATTGCTGAGCTGAAACTGCCTGCGAAATGAGACATAAAAATATGACGGACGATGCCGTCAAAACGCGCGTGGAAACCCGCATTGCTCCCCCTCGTTGCTGAATTAACTACAGTATCCGGCTGGCAGCCGGCGTGGTCAACCGTGCCTGAACAGGGCGGTCATGCGGCGCCGAGCGGCCGCCTGTACAACCACGTGAATTGTTGACGGATCATTACATCGGCGAGCGCGAGTTGGTCTTCTATCGCTTCGCGAGCCACTGCGGCAGGGCTTGTCGCTTCGAGTTCCAGCAGCGCATCGACCTCCCCCTGCTCGATAACCAGTTTCAGTCCCGCTTTTTGCGCGAGGTGCGTCATGATTTTATTTTCAGCGAGGCAGTGCATGAATAATGTCGTGTAGCCCCGCGTAACTGCGCTTAATTGGCCACGATTGAGTAGCGCAAGTCCGTAGCCCTTGCCGCGCTGCGCCGGCGCGACGCTCAGGCCGAGTTCCGCATATTGCCGGTTGCGATCGAGCGCGACATGGGCCATGCCAACGAGGGACCTATCGTCGCCGAAGATGCCAAACACTTTGTCGCGGGTGAAATCGATGCGGCTGACATATTGCTGCAGAGCGCCGTCCAACATGTACGTGCCGAAGCGTAGCCGCCGATCCTCGGGGGTCAACGTTTTCAAATGCCGGAACATTTCAGGCCGCTGAACGGAAGAGAGCTTTTGCACCGTCACCATGTCGATCCTCAAGCCAGGTTCAGGTGGTCCAACGCTGCCTTCGAGCCTTCGGCCGTGGGCGCCTCGCCATTTTTAGCGGCAACATTCAACGTTAAGAACCAACCGTAAGCCAGGCCCAAGACCCCCAGCACCTGTCCTATGTCAAAAAGTAGGTCAATCATATCCGCCCTCCCAAAGCATTATGTTGCGATACATCATTTTTAGCGCAATACCTTTCAAATTGTGTGACAGCCTGGTAAGGCGTGAGCCCGCTTTATAGTATAGAATCGTTTAATTACAATAGTATAAAATAGCCATGTCGAGTGGAAACCCCAAAAATCCAAATTGGGGCATCAATATGGTGCATTACAGCATCACCGCCCAACCGAGAACCCCCTTACATCAATTTTTCGCAGAAACTCCCGCCGCCCGGACCTGACTGCACGCCAGCCATCCCGGCCGAAACTTGCGCAATGGAATCCGGATGACTAACGTGTGCGCAGTCTTCGCTTCACTGCTAAACATGCAGTGCGCCCCGCAAATGCAGCAGCCGTGACACTGTATAAAGCCAACGAAATGTGGAACGCACGAACAATGCGGCAGTGGGGCGATGCCCGCCCGCCCCAACTTACAATGCCCCATCGCGGCGCGCGGCTGTGAACGCCACGGTCGCCGAGCGCTGGCTCGCCCGCGTGGTTTCCGTTCGCCCGGGCGAAGGCTGCGCACTGGCGTGGTCGTTCGCGTATTTTTTCTGCCTGCTCGCCGGCTATTATGTATTGCGCCCGTTGCGCGACGAGATGGGCATCGCGGGCGGCGTGAAGAATCTGCCGTGGCTTTTTACCGCGACGTTCCTGGTGATGCTGGCAGCAGTGCCAGTGTTCGGTGCAGTGGTGGCACGCCTGCCGCGCGCGCGATTCGTGCCGCTCGTTTATCACTTTTTCGTCGCCAATATTGCGATTTTCTGGTTGTTGCTCACGTTCGGCATCGAGAAGCCGCTCGTCGCGCGGGTGTTTTTTGTATGGATCAGCGTATTCAACCTGTTTGCCGTGTCGGTGTTCTGGTCTTTCATGGCCGACCTGTACGCGAGCGAACAAGGCAAACGGCTATTCGGTTTTATCGCGGCCGGCGGCAGCGCCGGCGCGTTGGCCGGCCCTGCAATGACGGTATGGCTGGCGGTGCCGATCGGCCCGGTGAATCTGCTGATCGTCGCCGCGGTCCTGCTGGAATTCGCCGTGCTGTGCGCGCACCGCCTGGAAGCGGCCGCACCGAATTTAAAAACGCTGACCGGCATAAAGCCCATAACCGATCAGGCCGCAACCCTCACAAGCGAGCGCCCTGCGGACGCGCTCGGCGGCGGCTGGCTCGACGGCATCATGATGGTGCTGCGCTCACCGTATCTCGGCGGGATCGCGATATGGGTTTTCCTGCTGTCGCTCGCCGGCACGTTTTTATATTTTCAGCAGGCCAATATCGTGGCCGCAGCGTCCGATGACCCGGCGGTGCGCACCCGCATATTCGCCACCATCGACCTTGCGATCGGCGTCCTGACGATCATCGTGCAATGTTTTGCGACGGGCCGCCTGATCGCGCGCTTCGGCATCGGTCCTGCAGCGGCATTCCTGCCGGTCGTTTTTGCGCTCGGGTTTGCGGTCCTCGCGTTTTCGCCGGTGCTGGCGGTCGTCATCGCTTTTCAGGCGATCCAGCGCACGGCCAACTTCGCGCTTTCAAATCCCGCGCGCGAAGTACTGTTTACAGTCGTGGATCGAACGGAAAAATACAAAGCGAAGAACATTATCGATATCGTAGTTTTCCGCGGCGCCGACGCGGTCAATGGATGGCTGTTCTCGACGCTGCGCGGCGCAGGACTGGAACTGACGACCATTTCACTCGCCACGGTGCCGGTTGCAGTCGCATGGGTAATGCTCGCCATCGTATTGGGCCGCATGCAGGAGAGTCGCGCACGGGATGCCGACACGCATTACCGGATCAAATAGCGATTCATTGCAATAATCGGGTGCCCTGCATAGCCTCCTTGAAGCGCCGCAGATTTGCGTCCCTGTGCGGGCAGATTTAGCTCGCAATGCGGGGTAAAATAGGCGTCGTCGAACCTCCCCTGTTTATTTGCGCTTCAAATCTCACATCGTCTTGCGCCGCCGCGCTAACCCGTATGACCGCATCGATCCGATACTCGCGCCGCGCGGCTTTGAAGATGCTTGCCACGGGCGCCGTCATGACCATGACCAATTCCCCGGCAAACGGCGCAACGACGCCATTGATTAAACGCAGCATCCCGAAAACCGGCGAGCCGTTGCCGGTCATGGGGCTCGGTACTTACATCGTGCTCGACGTCCCGCCCGGTGCGCCCGAACTCACCGAATTAAAGGAAGTGCTGACGGCCTTCGCCGCCGGCGGCGCCAGGCTCATCGACAGTTCGCCTATGTATGGACGCGCGGAAGCAGTCGTCGGCGAACTCACAGCCGCCACAAACTTGCGCGATGCCGTGTTTCTCGCGACGAAGGTGTGGACGAGCGGACGTGACAGCGGTATTCGGCAAATGCAGGATTCGCTGCGCCTCATGCGCACGCCGCGCCTTGATCTTATGCAGGTGCATAACCTGCTCGATCTGGCAACCCATACCAAAACGCTTAAAGAATGGAAAGCGGCCGGCACCCTGCGCTATATGGGCATCACGCATTACCACGCCGGCGCTTATCGAGAACTCGAAAAACTGCTCAAGACCCGCGAATACGATTTTGTGCAGTTCAATTTTTCACTCGCGGAACGCGACGCAGAGCAAAGGCTGCTCGCCGTCGCCGCTGAATCCGGCACCGCAGTCATCATCAACCGGCCTTTCGCGCAAGGCGAACTGTTCGGCAAAGTCAAAGGCCGCGATCTGCCGGCGTGGGCGACTGAATTCGATTGCGCGAGCTGGGCGCAGTTTTTTCTTAAATTTATCATCGCGCATCCGGCGGTCACCTGTGTCATTCCCGGCACCGGCAAGGTACGCCACATGACCGACAATCTCAAAGCGGCCACCGGACGGCTGCCTGATGAACGCCTGCGCAAACGCATGGTCGCTCTCATCCAGAGCTTCTGAATAAATCAAACGTGAAATCCCGCTCGATCGCTCTGTCAATTCTCATCGCCGTAGGTGTAGCCGGCTGCACCGGCTTGCGCCTTGGCTATCCGCAAGCCGACGTTATTCTGGGATGGCGCGCCAATACGTACTTCGATCTCGAGCGGGAACAGCGCCGTGATTTTTCCGCGCGACTCGATCGCCTGCTCGCGTGGCACCGCTACGAGCAATTGCCGGAGTACGCGACGTTCCTGACCACCGGCATCGACAAGGCTGAACACGGGCTAAAGACCGAGGACATCGCGTGGTTTATCGACGGCTTCCGCGCCCGCTATCGCCTCGTCGTCAACCGCGGTGTCGACGACGCGGTCGAGGTTCTCACCACGTTAGCGCCCGAACAAATCATCACGCTGCAAAAGCAGTTCGCCAAGGACAACCTCAAGTTCGCGGACGAGTTTGAACTCGACGGCGGCGTCGATAAGCGCAAGCGCGCGCGGCTGAAAAAAATGCTGGGTCAGATCGAGGACTGGACGGGCAATCTCTCGCACGAACAGGAAAGCAAAATCGCGGCGCTGCTCGAGCCGATACCGCTCATTGAGCATTTGCGCCATCAGGATCGGAGGCGGCGTCAGCGCGAGTTCGTCGAGATCCTCAAGATGCGCCACTCGAAACCGGAATTCGCGACCCGCGTACACCACTGGCTGCTCGAGTGGGATGCCGGCCGCTCGCCTGAATATGCGAAGTTGTCTGATGAAGTGTACGGTCAGCGGCTGCAGTTCTTTGTCGCGGTCGACAAGTTGCTGACCCGCGAGCAACGCCACCATGCTATCGCGCGCCTGCAAAAATACGCCGATGATTGCAAGGCTCTGTCCGCGCGGCGCGCCGCGCATGCCGGCAATGACGACGCGATGGCGGCTATACTTGCGATTTTTTTTAACGCCGCTGACCATGCCTAGATATTCCGGCGCCATCGTGTCCAAGCTGCCGGCCGTCGGCACGACGATCTTTACAGTGATGTCGCGGCTGGCGCAGGAGCACAATGCGATCAATCTGTCGCAGGGGTTTCCGGATTTCGATTGCGCACCGCGCTTGCTTGAACTTGTCGCCAAATATTTTAATGCCGGACTGAATCAATACCCGCCGTCTGCCGGCATCATGCCACTGCGTGAACGCGTGGTCGCGAAAGCCGCCGCACTGTATGGCGCCACCTATGATCCGGAGCACGAAGCGACCATCGTACCCGGCGCGACGTATGGCATCTTCACGGCAATTACTGCGTTCGTGCGCCCGGGCGACGAAGTGATCTTGTTCGAGCCGACCTACGACAGCTATGCGCCGGCAGTTGAAGTCAACGGCGGGCAACCGGTCTACGTTCGGTTGCAATACCCCGACTACAGCATCGACTGGCCGGCAGTGCAGGCGGCGATCACGCCGAAGACGCGCATGATCGTAATCAATACGCCAAACAATCCGACGACGAGCGTATTTTCGGCGGAAGACATGCGCGCGTTCGAGAACATGCTGCGCAACACCAATATCATCGTGGTCGCCGACGAGGTGTACGAGCATCTGATTTACGACGGCCACCAGCACCAGAGCGTCGCGCGCTTTCCCGGTCTCGCTGAACGCAGCTTTGTCGTCTCTTCGTTTGGAAAGACGTACAGCGTGACCGGCTGGAAAATGGGCTATGTGCTGGCGCCGCGAGAATTGATGAACGAATTCCGTAAGGTGCATCAATACAATGTGTTCGTCACCAACGGCCCGTTGCAATACGTGCTCGCCGATTACATGGCCGACCCGTCAGTGTATTTGTCTCTCGCCGCGTTTTACCAGCAAAAGCGCGACTTCTTCGTCGCCGGACTCGAAGGCTCGCGCCTGCGCGTCTTGCCCTCACGTGGAACGTTTTTCCAAAATCTGGCTTACGACGCCCTGTGCGACGAAAAAGATACCGATCTCGCGATCCGGCTCACGAAAGAAAAAGGCCTCGCCGCAATTCCGCTGTCGGTGTTCTATCACGACGGTCATTGCGACAAAGTGCTGCGCTTTTGCTTCGCTAAATCCGAGCAGACGCTCGCGAAGGGCGCGGCGATTTTGAGATCTTTGTG
>JANXRI010000025.1 GCA_025353085.1 Betaproteobacteria bacterium | reverse complement strand
GACGCCTGGTGAACCTTGGCTGCGGTACCGGGCATCCATCGTTCGTGATGTCCAATTCATTTACCAACCAGACGCTCGCGCAAATCGAACTCTTCGTCAACGGCAGCAAATATGAAAACAAGGTGTACACGCTGCCCAAGCACCTCGACGAAAAAGTCGCGCGCCTGCATCTCAAAAAGCTCGGTGTCGACTTAACCGTGCTGTCCGAAACGCAGTGCCACTATTTGAGCGTGCCGGTCGACGGGCCGTACAAAGCCGATCATTATCGATACTAGGAAACCAGGCGGGGGACGCGCATCGCGCAATGTAGACCCGCTTGCTTCCGCTTGAGCGAATCTTGGAATCCCAAAAAAAATATCCGCGCACGTATAGTTTCGAATTCTTTCCGCCGAATACGCCGGAAGGACAGGAGAAGCTGCGCGCCACCACGCGCCAGCTCGCCCAGCTCAACCCGAAGTTTTTTTCCGTTACGTACGGGGCGGGCGGCTCGACGCGCGAGCGCACGCTCGGCACGGTGCTCGACATCCGTGCGATGGGCCACGCCGCGGCGCCGCACATCTCATGCGTCGCCTCGACGCGAGAAAATATCCGCGAATGGCTGCAGCGCTATAAAGACAACGGCATCCAGCACCTGGTCGCACTTCGCGGTGATCTGCCGTCGGGTCTCGCCGCCGCCGGCGAATTTCGTTATGCCAACGAGTTGGTCGAATTCATTCGCCAGGAATTCGGCACGCAATTCATGATCGAGGTCGCGGCTTATCCCGAGACTCATCCGCAGGCAAAAAACGCTCAGGAGGATCTCGCGGCGTTCAAGCGCAAAGTGGACGCGGGTGCTAATTCGGCTATTACGCAGTATTTTTACAATGCCGATGCGTATTACCGTTTCGTCGACGATTGCGAAGCGATGGGAATCAATATTCCGATTGTTCCCGGCATCATGCCGATCGGCCGCTTTTCGCAACTCGCGCGGTTTTCCGACGCATGCGGGGCGGAGATACCCCGCTGGATGCGCCGCAAGCTCGAAGGCTATGGCGATGACACCGCGTCGATCCGCGCGTTCGGTCTCGATGTCGTGACGGCGTTGTGCGACGATTTATTGCAGCATGGCGCGCCCGGTTTGCATTTTTATTCGCTGAACCAGGCCGGATTGACGACCACCATCTGGCAGCGGCTCGGACTGTAGCGCTCCTTCAACGAGTGCCCCCATGAGTTTCTACGCGCCGCCACCCATTGTCACGGCCGAGGTTTTCGCAATCGTGCCTGACCGCCTGAATAAGAGCGGCCACCCATCGACCTGGGTCGACGCGAATCATCCGGGCTCCAGGCTCGGCTCGTTTCTCGAAGGGCCCGCGTTCGACCGCGCCGGCAATCTGTACGTCGTGGATATTCCGTTTGGGCGCATTTTGCGGTTTTGTCCCGATGGCGCGTGCGAGGTCGCCGGCGAATACGAAGGATGGCCCAATGGGCTTGCGATTCATCGCGACGGCCGCGTGTTCATCGCCGATTACCGGCTCGGCATCATGGTGCTCGATCCGGCCACGGGCAAGGTAACGCCGGTGGTTACGCATTGCCAGTCCGAGAGTTTCAAGGGATGCAACGACCTCACCTTTTCGCGCAACGGTGACTTGTACTTCACCGATCAGGGCCAGACCGGCGTGCACGATCCGAGCGGCCGCGTTTACCGTCTCACCGCCGCCGGCAAGCTCGAACGACTGATCGACAATGGGCCGAGTCCGAACGGTCTGGTGCTCGATCCCGAAGAAAAAGTGCTCTACGTTGCAATGACGCGCGCCAACTGCCTGTGGCATATGCCTTTGAAGGATGGCGGCGTTTCAAAGGCGGGGGTGTTTGGTTATTTGCCGGGAATTCACGGCCCCGACGGGCTGGCGGTGGATGAGGCCGGCAATCTCGCGGTGTGCCACGCGCGCGTCGGCATCGTATGGCTGTTAAGCCCGCTCGGTGAACCGCTGTATCGCATCCAGGCTAACGACGGCGTGAGCCGTCTGACGAATGCAGCGTACGGCGGGCCCGAACGCAAAACCCTGTACATATGCGATTCATACGGCGGGCGCATTTTGACCGCGCCGCTGCCGGTCGCCGGTGTCCGGTTGTATTCACATTCATAGGAGTGGGCCGATGAAAAGCGCAAGCTGGAATGGTGCCGTGATCGCGGCGAGCGACCAGTGCATCGTCGTCGAAGGCAATCAGTATTTTCCGCCGAATGCTGCCAACCGTGAATATTTACGGGCGAGCTCGACGCAGACCGTTTGCCCATGGAAGGGCACCGCAAGCTATTTCGATGTGGTGGTCAACGGCGAGACAAACAAAGATGCGGCCTGGTATTACCCCGCAACAAAATCGGCTGCCGACAATATCAAAGGTTACATCGCGTTCTGGAAGGGCGTTACGGTCACGTAAGTTTTTCGGGGGATCTTCCGGGGCTACGCGGTCCTCCGTTTTACCCGGCTGATTTGCTCGATTGCGGGTATTTCGTGACGAATTGCGCAATCTTTTGCACCGCAATTGGATTTGTCATACGCATTTGCATACACTCCATTCCCCGTCAGCCTCGCCGCGGAATCTGTATGAAAACTAGCCTTACACTAATTATCGCTTTGGTCGCGCTCGGTGGCGCCGGGGCCGGCTACGCACAAGGTTTCAAGTTTTCGCAGGAAGACAACACTGCGAAAGGTCAGGACGAGGCGCGCCAGCAGGTGATCGCCGAGCGCCTTTCTACGCCCTGCGGCGATCAGCTCAAAGACAAGAAAATCATGCTGATCATCGGCGAGCAACAGTCCGGCGGCGGCATTCTGGCGAATCAGGACAATTACGGCCCGCACTTCCAGGTCATTAACCAGCGGTTGCGCGCGCTCGGGCTCAGGACGTACACACCGGCAGAGATCAAGAAGCAGGTCGCGCAGGCCGAAATCGACGCCTATTTCAAAGGCAATCCCGACGGCGCACTTTCGGCATCACGCCGCCTTGGCGCCAATTTTGTGCTGCGCGGGCTGATCACCGCCAACACCAGTGTCAATCCGGTCATTCGCGTGAACGAGGTGACGGTCAATCTGGGCTTTTCGCTGGCTGACAACAACGGCCGCATGATTTCCGACGCCACCGCCCAGGGCGGCTCCTTTTCCGGCAGCGATATCCGCAGCGCTGCTGCCCGTCTTATCAATGAGCAGGCCGATGAGGTGGTGGCCAAGCTTTACAGCGATTACTGCCGCAAGGGCGCGAGTGCGCCAAAGACGTCCGAACCCAAACACAGGAAATGACGGCATACTAATCGCTGGAGCAACGCTCATTTTTAGAAGGAAATCGAAATGAACAGCCGCCTTGTCAGAACAATCCTGAGTCTCGCTGCGGGCGCATTGCTCGCGCTATCGGCTACTGCGCACGCCCAGCCGCGTTGGGGCGCTGAGAGCAGCTCCTCCCCTTCGACGTCGACCTCACAGAAAACCAACGATGCCGCCGATCGTGCGGTCTACAAGCCGATCGAGTATCCGAACGCGAGCAAAGCCGGTCCGCCGCTCATCGTCATTCCCGGCGAAATCAAAAGCAACAATGCCACCTTCACGCAAAAATTCGGGGCCAATAATATCGCCGACTTCGCGGAGATCGAATTATCCAAGGCGAATTTTCCGGTGCTCGAGCGCACCAATCTCGGCCCGCTGCTTAATGAATTCACGCTGGCCTATAACCTCGGCGATCCGGATGTAGCGCGCAAGATGCTCGGCCGCGGCAAACTCAAGACCACGAAATGGGTCGTCAAGTTCGACATACTGAAAACCGAGCAGGTGGCCGCGGCGCAAAAAGGATTCGATGGCGGTTCGGTCGGCCGCATCATCGGGCTGTTCGGCGGGCAGGGCGCTGCGATCGGCGGCACTGCGGTCGGATCCGTCAGGACTCAGGACACGAGCGGCGTGTGGATAATCGGCATGCGTTATAAAATCATGAACGCCGAAACCACCGAGCAAGTCGCGCAGGGCTATACCGAGGAAAAAATGGAGGTCGGCACCACCGCTACTTCCGTGCTCGGCGCGTCGTCAGCCGAGCAAGGCGGCGTCACCTTGGATACGATGGTCCAGCGTCTGATTCAAAAGACGGTGTGGGAAATCGACAGCAAGTATAAATAATTTAACGCCGGCCCCGATCTTTTCACGGCACGATGCGCCATGAGCGAAGCCCCGCTTAAGCTGGGTAAATACGAAATTCTGCGCGAACTCGGGCGCGGCGCGATGGGTGTTGTGTATGAAGCGTTCGATCCGAGCATCGAGCGCACGGTCGCGTTGAAAACAATTCGCCGCGACCAGCTTGAAGGCGATAACGCCGCCGAAATAATTACGCGTTTTCAGCGCGAAGCCAAAGCCGCGGGGCGCCTCAATCATCCCAACATCGTCGCAATCTACGATTTCGGCGAAGACGGCGACACCATGTTCATCGCGATGGAGTTCGTAATCGGGCGCGAACTCAAGAACCACTTTGCCAAGGACGAGCGTTTTGAGCTGGCCGACATCGCGCGCATCATGGGCGAATTGCTCGGCGCGCTCGAGTATTCGCACAATTACGGTGTCGTCCACCGCGACATCAAGCCGGCCAATATCATTATTCGATCCAACGGCCAGGTTAAAGTCGCCGACTTCGGGATCGCGCGCATCGAGTCGTCTCAATATACGCAAGCCGGCTCTGTGCTCGGCACGCCCGCGTACATGTCACCCGAGCAATTCATGGGGCAGACAGTCGACCGGCGATCGGACATTTTTTCCGCCGGCGTGGTGCTCTACGAATTCCTGACCGGGGAGCGGCCGTTTTCCGGCACCGCGACGACCATCATGCATAAAGTGCTGAGCGTCAATCCGCCACCGCCATCCCGGCTGAATGTACAGACACCGAAGCCATTTGATGCAGTAATCGCCAAAGCGATGGCGAAACGCCCGGAGGACCGCTTCAAGACCGCAGCCGAATTTGCAGAAGCAATCCGGCTGGCGGCAACGGGCATCGCCGCACCGGGATTGCCCGCAGCTATTGCGGCGGACGTTGACGGTACCGTCATCAATTCCGTCACAAACTCACCTGTCGCAGACGCGCCCGCTGCGGCGGATGCAAAAACTGCGACCGAACATTTACCGCCCATTGAGTCGCCCGCGCGGCGCAAAGCGCCAATGCTCGCTGTCGCCGCAACCGTGACTGTAATTGGCGCTTGTATTGCCGGCTACATCATCCTGCAGCCAGCCAAGTCACGCGATGCGGTCGTTGCTGTGCCCGGCGCGCCGGCTCTCATTTCAACACCAGCCCCGACGCCCGCTCCACCGGTAACGGTGGCTTTGCCGGCGGTTGAATCCGGCATCATGATCATCAGCGCGGTCGGGCTCGCCGATCCCAGGGATCAGAAATACCAGACCGACAAATCGCTGCTCACGGCGGATCTGCGCGCGGACTCCAAAAGCCAGCTGGTTGAAAAAGCAATCGCGCTTTACCTTGACCGGGCATCGTTCGCCAAGAATTATGACGTGCTGCGCGACAAGCTGTTGTCGAAGAGCGGCAGTTTTATTGAGAGCATCGTCCAGGAGGGGGCGCCCGAGCTCGGCAAGAACGGTCTCATGTACGTGACGACCCAGGCCGCGGTGCGGGTGCGCGACGTGCAGAAATCGCTAAACCAAATGTCGCGCGACGAGCGTATCGAATTCATTCGCAACAATGGCGACCCAAAAATTTCAGTGGGAATCAGCGTGCGCGGAGAAGGCGACGCCGGGGCCGCGCAAAATTCTCAAGTCGCCGAAAACCTGCTTAAGGAACGCATCAAATCGTTCGGCTTTCGCATCTGGTCCGACAACGCGCAAGCGACTGGCAAGAGCGCGGGCGCCGACTTTGCGGTGATTGGCGAGGCCAGGCTCAAAAAACTTTCGGCCAAGCTCGCAGCCTCCGGCATCACGATCGATAAATACCTGCTGACCTCGTGGACGGTTAAGTGCGTCGACCAGCAAAGCGGTGAAGAAATCTATTACAACAACACG
>JANXRI010000010.1 GCA_025353085.1 Betaproteobacteria bacterium | reverse complement strand
CAACCTCGTGAGCTTGGCGCGCTCTTCGTCGCTCAGAACAATCGTCGCTGCAACTCGCATCACCTGTCTCCCGTCCCGCACCATAACAATGAGACAAGCAATACATCCAATAGTTCCCTTAATTACGAAGCACTACACTAGATAGGTGTTAAAGAACTTGATCCGCGGCCAGCTGGCCATCATCCATCGCATCGCGAGGGTTGCGAGTGGATCCAGGCCCAATGCCTGATCGGGAATGCGGTCGTCGCTGAATCTGGCGCCGAACTTTATGACATCCCGGTGAACCTTGTACGCTTCGGGCATCGTGAGCCTGATCCGCGCGCTTCTAAACAGAAGTAAAGCGATGCGCGCGCGGTCGGCGGTCGATTCACGCCACACGACGCGGTAGCCGGCGCCCAGAGCGGTTTCGAGTTGGTTTTTCTGCGGCAAACTCAGCGGCGAGAAACGCATGGCGCGGCGTTGCACTGTGCGCTCGGCAATGAACGGCAGGAGCGGACTGGCTTGAACCGCGGCGCCAGCAACCAACCGAATATCAAATGTCGGATAACGTTCTGCTTCCGCAGGCCGCCGCGAGATCTGAGCCCGCATGCCATAACCGCTCGCGGCGATAACGAAGGTTTCCAGCAGCGCCCCGAGTGACATTTGGCTTGGGCGCCCCTCGAAATCGTATACGCAATGGTCGCGTGTGTCGTGGCCGTGCACAGTGACGGTTGATGCGCCGGTAATTTCGAATCTCCACGGCTGGGAATTGTCGCCGCTGGGAGCCCACCTCGCGAGGTCGAGTATGTTTTCTAAAACGGTCGTGTTACTGGTGCTCACTGTGCGCCAATTTTCGCTCAACAATAGCTAAAGCCAAACGCTGCAGCGGGTTCCGGTGCCCCCATGGCCGCCAGGTCAAGGCGAGCCGGTTTCGGAAAGCATCGAAGTGCACGCCATGCGGCGCTGCGGCTACATGCCCGCGATTCAGCAGTATTTTCAGTGCCTCGGTTGCGGCGAGTCCCGCGCAAAGTGCGCACGCCATGCTCGTCGACGGCCCGCGTCGTGCTTTGAGATCGACGGTGCTGCGATCAACCAGATAAGCGCTTTGCAACATCGCCGGCGACAAACCAATTAAAAAACGCAGCGCCATTTGATGCTCCGTACGCCCTTGCCACCCAAAATAATCGTCAAACGACATATGTCCGGGGATGAAGTTGAGCAGGGCTGCGCCCATTCCGAGCGGCGCCACTGTAGTAGCGGGGATCCGGCGCTTTGCGCACTCCGAAAAAATCAGCTGGCGAGCCGAAAACGCGAAGAAGTCGAGGCCGTCTACATACAGATCTACACCGTCAAGAAAGTCCGCCACGTTCTCGCCGGTAATACCGTCGTTAAAGATGTTCAAGTGCAGTTCGGGATTCACGTCAAGGGCCATCTCGCTGAGCGCATCGGTCTTGCGACGTCCCAGATTGCGAACACCTGCGCCGGTCTGACGATTTGTATTCGGCGAATCGAATGTGTCGAAGTCGGCGATATTGAATGCGCCGATACCGAGCCTCGCGAGCGTCAGCAAATGCGCGCCGCCAACGCCGCCGAGGCCGGCGATAGCAATGCGCTTGTGTTGCAGTGTTTGTTGCTCCAGCCGCGTCACCCAGCCGATATTGCGGGAAAACGCTTCTGCGTAATTGAAATCAGCGGACACGTTGGTTGCGATTCCAGTTGCGGCAGTGATATGAACACAGGATGAACACGGGCCTCGCGCACAAGCAGCGAGGATCGTCCGGCAAAGCGCCAGCTATCCCGGAACCATGCTGTGACTACGCAACGGGAAACCAGTTCCCTCCGGCTTTCAATATGCTGATGAGTCGTGTGTAATTTCTACAACGCCGCTATAGCGTGCAGGTGAGGACAAATATGCGATTCGCACTCGCCGAGCTTGCACTGAGCGGTTGTGACAACAAGTACGGATGACCCGCTGGCTGAGCGACGTTCAGGTTGCACTAATCGTTATTAAAGTCGCCGTCATTTCGAGCGGACGAGTGGTTGTATGCTGATGGCATAGGCATCGCCGCAGCATCCTGTCTACTATACGCAGTTTGCAACGCCGCAGTCGGCTAATGATCCATGCCGACAATATCGTCAGCTTCGAATTCGTCAGGTACTGTGCCATCGCCCGGGCCGGTAACCATGGCGGCGAGCGTATCGCTTTGCTTCACGAAGTACTCGGCGCTAACAGGGTCGAAGAAGCGTTGGCCAACGGCGATGTCGCAGAACTTGATACGGTAGCGGGTAGGGTAAGTAGTCATCAGGCGATCTGGAGGAAGTGGACACGGCGATTGTACTTACCTCTCTTTGATGTAACTCCGAAAAATAGTTGCATGTGGTCAGATTCTATGGCGTAATACCATCCATACAGATGGTATATGGATGCCTCACTGACACATGACAACTGTAACCGAACCCAAGCGCGGGGTAGGCGAAACCGAGAAGCTCACGATCAATCTTGGTGTTGTCGATCTTGGACAGATTGATCTTTTGGTGCAGGAGGGTTTTTACTCCAACCGGACCGATTTAATCCGAACTGCCATTCGCAATCAACTGGCAGTCCATGCAGAGCAGGTCAAGCGGACAGTGGCACGCCGCACATTGATGCTGGGATTGCAGCACGTCAGCCGTGCGGATCTCGAGCGGGCGCGCCATGCCGGTCAAAGGCTGCAGATTCAGGTCGTAGGTTTGGCGCGTATTGCGGCGGACGTTTCGCCTGAACTCGCGCGCGCGACCATCGAGTCGATCGTCGTGCTGGGCGCGTTTCATTGCAGCCCGGCAGTGCGCAAAGCACTTGCGGATCGCATTCTTTAAATCTTTTTATTGAAAGACTCATTTTGAAAACCCGCGATAGTTTTTCCCGCCGATTGCTCCAATTACTGCCATTTTCCGGAACGTCACGCCCGGGTGTTGTCAGCGAAATCACCACGACGATTCGGCGTGCGCTCGCGTCTGCCGGTCTGGCGACAAAGTCGGGACCTTTCTCAGGTGTCGCCAGGACGATCGATAAAGCATTGTCGACCGCGGGATTGAATAATCACTATCCGAGCAAACCGGCCGGGCACGACGCGGCAATCCACGATTCGGCGCGCGAGGGGAGCGCTTCGCCAGTTCACGTTGGTGCGTGGATTGAACCCGTGCCGGCGGTGGAATCCCCACGTCACGGCGATTTCATAAGCCGCTCATTCACCAACCAAGCCGGCACGCGAACGTACAAGTTGTATGTCCCGGCGAGTTATGCGTCCGCAGAGGGAGAGGCCGTGCCGATACCCATGCTTGTGATGTTGCATGGCTGCAAACAGTCGCCGGATGACTTCGCCGCTGGCACGCGCATGAATGCGCTTGCCGAGCAGCATGGTTTTCTGGTGGTTTATCCCGCGCAAGCGTCCAATGCTAACGGATCGAAGTGCTGGAACTGGTTCCGCTCGCAGGACCAGGGCCGTGACAGCGGCGAGCCTTCATTGATTGCCGGCATTACTCGCGAGGTTGCCTCGCAATACAGAATCGATCAGCGCCGCATTTTCGTGGCGGGTCTATCCGCCGGTGCCGCCATGGCGGTTATTCTTGGCGTTACCTATCCGGAATTGTATGCGGCCGTCGGCGCCCATTCCGGTCTGCCGTACGCGGCGGCTCACGATGTGCCTTCGGCGTTTAGCGCGATGAAAGGCGGCGCGGCGCCTGCGGGCTTAATCAAGGTTTTCCCATCATTGCGTGCACCTCGGCCACCAATTGCGAATACCTTGCCGACAATCGTCTTTCATGGCGACGCTGACGGCACGGTGGCCGTCAGCAATGCAACTGCAATCGTCGAGGCAACAGTCGGTGCCGCAGATGTGCACTGCTTGCACGCCAGCACGCATGAGGGTGCTACGGTCACAGGATCGAAATACAGTCGCACCGTTTATACGGACGCAGCTAACGATCCCGTGGTCGAATACTGGATGCTGCACGGTGCGGGACACGCATGGGCCGGTGGGAGCAAGCTGGGCTCGTTTACCAATCCGTCAGGGCCGGACGCATCAGCCGAAATGATTCGATTTTTCTTTTCACAAAAGCGGGCGGGCACTGCGTGATCAATGAAGGAAAAAACAA
>JANXRI010000003.1 GCA_025353085.1 Betaproteobacteria bacterium | reverse complement strand
GCGGCCCCAGCGAGACGCCACTGCGTGGTTCCCTGTGCTGCTCGCCAAGGCCGGCGGCTTGCGGAACTCGCTCTCAGAATGAGAAAACACATTGGAAGGTGCGAGAGCTCAGACAGTCCTCGCCTAAATCTGCCGGCCTTGTCTGCGACTGCTCGGCGTCTCACGAGGGGAAAAAACAAAGCGCAGGGTCGAGGATGCATGCAGCATGTGAAATCGCGACTGGCGTTTTAAATCCCGCTCTAAATACGAATCGTGTTCACCAGTCACCGCTTCCTGCCTCGACGGTGCCTGGTGTTAAACCCCTTCGTGAGCCGCTGAGTAACGCAGGCGAGTTCGGTGCAGTGGTCGAGGAGCTGTCTGAGCTCGCAATCGTTTACGTGTTTTCTCATTCTGCGAGCGAGTTCTGCGAGACCCCGAACTTGTCGAGTAACGCAAGGAACGCGCGAGGCGCGGCTCACCATGGGGCGGCATTCCCTTTGGTTACTTTCGCTTGGCCGCGCAAGGGAAAGTGACCAGCTGCCGGGCTGCCCCCGGCGAATGAACCAGCCCCCCGTCTGCCACGGGGAGATCGAGACCAGCCTCGGGTCTGCCACCCGGAGATTGATTTAGGCCAAGAAATAGTTATAGCTCTACCCCTGGATTCCCGCCTACGCCGGAATGACAGGCGCCGGAAGTCCGAGCGATTGACCGCGCGGCGGCCGGTCGATAGAGTGCCAGACAAAGTATGCCGTTGGAAAACGGGAGGAGATCGCGATGATCTTGAAGCCATCGAGCTGGATCGTTTGGTTGCGCGCATTGCCGCTGGCAATTTTCTTCGCCGTGCCTGCCAGCGCGCAAAACTTCCCCGTCAAGCCGGTGCGCATCATCGTGCCGTTTCCCGCCGGCGGCAGCGCCGACTTCTTTTCCCGGGTGATCGGGCAGAAATTGTCCGAGAGCTGGAGCCAGCAGGTCGTCGTGGAAAACCGGCCGGGTGCGGCCACCGTCATCGGGACTCAGGTTGTGGCGCGCGCGCCCGCGGATGGCTACACGCTGCTCGTCATGGCGAACAGTTTCACTATCAATTCGAGCATGCGGTCCAACCTGCCGTACGACAGCGCCAAGGATTTTGCGCCGGTCACGCAGCTCGTAACTTCGCCGAACGTGATCGTCGTGCATCCGTCCGTGCCCGCTAAAAATTTCGGCGAATTCATTGCGCTCGCCCGCGCGCGGCCCGGCGTTCTGAACTACTCCGCAGTCGGGCCCGGCGCCACGCAGCACGTCGCCGGCGAGATGCTCAAGGCCGCCGCGAAGATCGACATGGGTTATGTGCCCTTCGCGGGCGGAGCACCGGCGGTGCTCGCCGTCCTGGGCGGCCACGTCGGCGTCTGCATCGCCAACATTCAGGAGGTCGCTCCTCACGTCGACGCCGGGAAACTGCGCGCGCTGGCCGTCACGTCGCGTGAGCGCGATCCCGCGATGAAGAACGTACCGACGGTGGCCGAATCCGGCTTCCCTGAATACGTCGTGATCACGTGGTGGGGATTCTCTGCGCCGGCCGCCACCCCCGCGGACGTCGTTGCGAAGATCAGCGCTGAAACCGGTCGCGTTCTGAAACTGCCTGAGATACAGGCTAAGCTCGCCGCCCAAGGCCTCTATGCTGCGCCGTCCACGCCCGCACAGTTCGACGCGCACATCAAGTCCGAGACCGCGCGCTACGCGAAGATCGTCAAGGAAGCGGGGATCAAGGCGGATTGAATGAAGCTGATGGCCCGAGGCCACGTAGCGAGATACGGGTGACGAGATACGGGTGACGAGAAAAAACCCCTCGGAAGTTAAATGATCAGGCGCTTTTCCGATGCGCCTTTACGTATTCGCGTAGCGCCGCGTTGATGCGGCTTTGATAGCGCTTACCCGTTTTTCTAAAAAAGCTCACAACGTCCGCATCGAGCCGCAGCGTGATTTGTTGCTTGTTCTCCGACGGAACCAGCGCACCGGGCCGCGTCCATTCGACGGGCCTGGACTGTCGCGGAATATCCGAATAGTCGATCGCGCCGTCGGGCATCGCGGCAACCGTAGTCAGTCGCTTGCGTTGCGCCGCGGTCAGCGGCTTCGCTTTTTTCGGGTCCAGCTTAAATTTCACGGTATTGCGCGCGCTGGCGCGACCCAACCGCCAACAGAAGTCCCAAGATAGAATGAAGATTACTCACCAATTTATCCGCAAGGAGAATCCACATGCGCAAACTCATCGCCGCAATCGGCAGCGCGCTGTTGGCCACGGCGGGCGGCGTAGTCGCGGCCGCGCCGGCTGACGCGCAGTATCCGACGAAACCCATACGGGTGATCGCGGCGTTTCCACCCGGCGGCGGAGTCGACATTGTCGCGCGGGCGGTCAGCGAGAGGATAGCCGCGCGTCTCGGGCAATCATTGGTGGTTGATAACAGGCCCGGCGCCGGCACTACCATCGGCACCGAACTCGCGGTGAAAAGCGCGCCTGATGGCTACACGCTGCTGGTGGGGCCGATCGGTGCAGCATTGATCGCGCAGATTTACTACCGCAAGAGCTTCGACATGCGCCGCGATCTGGCACCTATCAGCAAGATTGGTTACGGCACCATCGTCCTCGTCGTTTCGCCGAGTCTGGGCGTCAGCACGGTCAAGGAGCTGATCGCCCTTGCCAAGTCGAAGCCGGGGCAACTGACTTTTGCTTCGTCGGGCACCGGCTCGAACATCCATCTCACCGGCGAGATGTTTAAGCAGCGGGCGGGCATCGATATCGTGCATGTTCCGTACAAAGGATCGGCGCTGATGCTGCCCGATCTCATCGAAGGACGGGTATCGATGGCGCTCGACAGCATGCCGGCGCATCTGCCTCACATCAAGACGGGCCGTCTGCGCGCGCTCGCCGTGCCGAGCATTCAGCGCTCGGCGCAATTGCCGGACGTGCCGACCATGATCGAAGCCGGCATGACCGGATTTCAATCGAACACGGACTACGCGCTCTACGCGCCGGCCAACACGCCGAAAGAAATCATCACGCGCCTGAATCGCGAGACGATCGCGGTGCTGGAGCAGCCCGATCTGAAGGCGAGGCTCGCGGCACTCGGCATCGAAGTCAGCGGCGGGACGCCCGAGGCGCTGCGCGTGGAAGTCGTTGCAGAATTCGACAAGTGGTCGAAAGTATTGAAGGAAGGGAATATCAGGCAGGAATAGTTTTTCGGGTGGCAGACCCGGGGCTGGGCTCAATCTCCGGGTGGCAGACCCGGGGGCTGATTACTTTCTCTTGCGTCGCCAAGAGAAAGTAATCAAAGAGAAGGCGACCCCGGCGAGACGTCCCCTGTCGGGGATTCCCTGTGCTGCTCGCCGTGAAAAGCGGCTCAGAAAACTCGCTCGATGAATGAGAAAACACGTGAACGATTGCGAGCTCAAACAGTTCTTCGCCGAAAGCTCTTTTCACGCCTGCGACTGCTCGGCGTCTCACGAGGGGACAAAAACAAAGCGCATCGCGAGTATGCAAGCAACATCCAAGTCGCAAGCCGCTGCGTTGTACATTTCTGATTTAAATGCGAATGGTCATTAGCACTCGCTGATTCCTAACTCGATGCCGCCCGTTTTTTAGACCCCTTCGTGAGTCGCTGAGTAACGCAGGCGGGTTCGGTGCCGTGGTCGAGGAACTGTCTGAGCTCGCAATCCCAATCGTGTTTTCTCATTTATCGAGCGAGTTTTGCGAGACCCCGAACCTGGCGAGTAACGCAAGGAACGCCAAGGCGCGACTCACCATGGGGCGGCCTCCTTTTGGTTACTTTTCCTGGCCGCGCAGGAAAAGTGACCAGCCTCCGGTCTGCCACCGGAAAAGCTTTAACCGCAAGAGAAAGTGACCAGCTGCCGGGCTGCCCCCGGCGAATGAACCAGCCCCGGGTCTGCCACCCGGAGATGTTAATCCCCGCTATTGCGGTGTAATGCCCGCGTCCTTCACGATCTTCGCCCACTTGGGAATTTCGGTTTTCAAAAACTCCGCGAACTGCTCCTGCGTATTGGCAACCACAAAAAGACCCTGCCCCGCCATGCGCTCTTTAATGTCAGCGCCGTTCAACGCAGCGATCGATTCAGCATTGAGCTTTGCAACAATGTCGCGCGGTGTCGCCGACGGCGCGAACAAACCGAACCAGGTGCTCGCTTCATAACCCGGCAAGCCCGACTCGGCGACGGTCGGAACGTCCGGCGCCGTGGCCACGCGCTGCCGGCTGGTGACCGCGAGCGCGCGCAGCCGACCGCCTCGCGCCTGCGGCATGCCGACGGGCAGGTTCGAAAACACCATTGAAATCTGGCCACCCAATGCGTCTGCGATCGCGGGCCCCTCGCCTTTGTACGGCACGAACAGCAGATCGACTTTGGCTGCAAGCTTGAAGAGTTCGCCCGCCATATGCGGCGTGCCGCCCGATGCCGCGCCGAACGTCAGTTGGCCGGGACGCGCCTTGGCGAGCGCGATCAGGTCTTTCACCGATTTCACCGGCAGCGACGGATGGATCACGATCACGAGCGGCGACACCGCGATTTCGGTCACGCCGACAAAATCGCGCGTCGTATCGTAATTGAGCTTGGTGTACATCGCGGGCACCACCGCCTGCGAAGTTTGCGAGCCGACCAGCAGCGTGTAACCGTCGGGCGCCGCCTTCGCGACGTATTCCGTGCCGATGATGCCGCTGGCGCCGACGCGATTGTCGACGATGACCGACTGGCCGAGGCGCTCAGTGAGTTTCTGCGCGAGGATGCGCGCGGTCAAATCGACGCCCCCGCCTGCTGCGAACGGCACCACGATGCGCACGGGCTTCGTCGGATACGCGTCCGCTGCAATCGCGGGGGCCGTCACGAGTGCGGTCGCCGAGCATCCAATTAAAATAAAAATTTGAACGAGCATGGTATTTCTCCTCGCAAAATTATTCAGTGCGCCATTTTAGGCTGTTCATAGCGGAGCATGGCTTTTTACCTGAGGCGCGATTGCACTCCTCGCCTCCCGACTGACTTTACTTCACCTCAGAATTCAGTCGCGGATTACTGCGTCGAAATTCGCAGGCGTGCGGCCAACCGTCGCATTGCCCATTGCCGCGATGTGAGTGCCACATCACTTTTTTTTGACCTAGTGATGCAGCAAGCCCTTCGCGCGCAGCACCGGATGCGCGGCTTCGCGCAGTGCCGGCAGTTTGCGATAAAGGCTCCCGCCCAGTATTGCGAAGAGCAGTCCCGACAGCACAAACACTGGTGCTACTCCCACCCTATGCGCGATCGCGCCGGCGACGAGGCTCGCGACCGGCAATACGCCGATGAACGACATCGTGTAAAGCGCCATCACTTTGCCGCGCAGGTTGTCGGGCACCATTGACTGTAAAAGGATGTTGCACGACGTGACGACGATAATCGTGCCGCAGCCGGACACGATCAGCAGGGGGAACGCGAGCCACAGCAGATGATTGTACGCAAACGCGATCGACGCGGCGGCCGTTGCGCAGCAGCCGGCGACCATGCAAATGCCCAGTCCCTCGACGGACTTGCGGTTGGCAAGATAGAGTGCCGCGGAGAGCGCGCCCAGGCCGGTCGACGCCATCAGCATGCCAAGCGTATCGGCCCCGCCGTTGAGAATGTCTTTGGCATAAACGGGCATGAAGGTCAGGTACGGCGCCAGACCGAAGCTCGCGACGACCACCGTGATAATCACCCAGCGCGCGGGTGCAAACCGGCGCACGTAGCGCACGCCTTCGCGGATCGAGGTTTTGCCGTCGCCATGCGCCGCCGGCGCGGGGTGAATCGCGAGCAGCGTATAAATCGTCGCTATATACGACAGCGCGTTAATGGCAAAACACGCGGCTTCGCCGAACGACGCGAGCACGGCGCCGGCGACTGCCGGACCGACCAGGCGCGCCGCATTAAACGTCACCGAGTTGAGCGCAATCGCGTTAGTGAGCAGCGCGCGATCGCGCACGAGGTCCGGCGTAAACGCCTGGCGCACCGGCATTTCAATGGCGGCGGTCACGCCCAACACCAGCGACGCCAGCACGAGGACCCACGCGGAAATATCGCCGCGCCAGACAAGCACCGCAAGCAATGCAGCGAGCGCCATCTGCACCACCTGGATCACGACCAGCACACTGCGGCGGCTGAAGCGGTCAGTCAGCGACGCGCTGAACGGCGACAATACGAGCGACGGGATCTGCCCGGAAAACGCGACTAATCCGAGCATGAAAGCGGAGCCAGTCACGCGATAGGCAATCCAGCCGAACGCGACCTGCTGCACCCATGTGCCGACGAGCGACACGCATTGGCCCAGGAAATACAAACGGAAATCGCGTCCCGCGAGGGCACGGAAAGTATTTTTCACGGAGGGTCGTTCGAAAATTGCGAAAAAAAAGCGGCGGCCCCACAATGTCGGCCGTCGCGCACCTAATGCCCGTAACGCTGCGGCCGCGCCGGCCGGAATTTCACGTTGTCAACGCCAAACCGCTACATGCACCGACGGGCCCGAATTGTCGCATAGGCCCTCGCGAGTTGCTCGATCGCGGTGAATGTCGCGACCGCGGCGTGGCCCGAGCGCCCGATCCGCATCGTCGTCCCTTTGCCCGCGGGCACGTCGCCCGACTTGTTCGCGCGCCATCTCGGCCAAAAACTTTCAACCCGTTTAAAGCAGCCCGTCATCATCGAGAACCGGCCGCGCGCCAATTCGGTAATCGGCACTGCGGTGGTCGCGAAGGCGAGCGCTGATGGATACACGCTGCTCAACGCGTCGGTGCGCAAATGCGCGACCTGTTAACAAGTGAAGGCTATCCCGCCGGGTTTATTCGCGTTGAGCCGATCAGCGCCGTGTCCGGCGAAGGTCGCGACCTGACGGACCATGGCGCGCACGTCTTGTCGATGGCCGGCGCCAATGCCAACTTTCACGCGGCGAGCGATCGTTGGCCCGGTAACGTGAATGTCGCCGGCACCGCCGCGATCGCGCGCGCGGTCGCCCGCTGGGTCACATTAACCGGCGCGAAATGATCGAGCGATCAGCGGTCACACGCTGATGTTCATCGGGGCACCGCAGCGGGGCGTTGGGCGACTGCGGGCACGCCGGATAACTCGTAGATCAGCCAGTCGCCGCGCATCTGCTGATTGTTATTAAAGCCAAGGATACCACCGCCACCCGCGCCGCGACTCGTGTCGAGCCAGGTCGAATTGCGCTCGAGGCGCACGGAGCGGCCAAGATCGGGCGAATACCAGTCCGTTTCGACGATATGGGTTTCCAGCAAAAAGCCATCCCAATCGCCTGCGTAAATCCGGCGGCGAATTTTCACGGTGTCGAAAGCGCCCGCGGGTGTCGCGATGCGCTCGCTGCCGAGTACCTGACCATCGACGCGCACGCTGTTTACTTTGCCGGTCACGGTGTTTCTGGCATTCACGCGCTGCGACCACGCGCGCCCGGTTTCAAGCGGGAACACATAGGCCGGAAACGGCTGCATGAACTCGTACTCGATCATCTGGTTGTGATTGACCAGCGGATGGCGCAGCCAGTTGCCGTCGGCGGCGAACACTTCGGTGCGCGGCGGTGCGGGATACGTTGAACCGGGGTCTACCGCAAAAACCGACCGGCCGCTATCTACCTTCTCGACGCGGTATTCGACCTGGCCGACGAGTTCGCCGTTGTAAGCATTGCGCACGATATATAAAACTTTGTCGCCGACACGGGGGACGGCCGGTGCGTTGACGGGCACTGCAACCAGCGACGTGCTCGATGCGTTGTCGACGGATGTGGCGCACCCCGCGCTCAATAGAATAAACCCCAACAACAGCAATCTGCGCATGACGACCTCCAATTTGCTATAAAATTTCCCGCCGACAGAACCGCGGAATGTGGTTAGTTTAGAGTGCAATTTCGTGCGTGCGTTCCACCGGATTCGCGCGTGAGCTCGGGGTAATTTTGTAGCGCGCAGGCATCGCTGATCGCGATGACGGGGCTGGCGACAGGCCACAACAGCGAGTCAATCTAACGCTTTGACATTGCGTGCAAGCTGGGGCAAATTGAACGGGTTGCAGCAATAAACGGCACCATAGCCGCCAATCAACCGGAGGGGTTTAATGAAACGCATCGTTTTATTCGCGGTCATGTGGATTGTCGGCGGCGCCGTGTGCGCCCAGCAGGATTTCCCGAATCGCCCGCTGCGCATGATCGTGCCGTGGCCGCCCGGACAGGCCGCCGATCTGGTCGGCCGCGTGATGGCGCAGAAAATGGCGGAAATCCTCGGGCAGCAAATCGTGATCGACAACCGCGCCGGGGCAGGCGGCATGATTGGCACCGATGTCGCCGCGAAGGCAACGCCCGATGGCTATACGCTGCTGTCCGCATCAAGCGGGCCGGTCTCGATCAATCCGCTGCTGCAAAAAACCGCGTATAACCCGGAACGTGAACTGGCGCCGGTCGCGAACGTGTGCGTGGCGCCATTTTTGCTGGTGACCGCGCCGCAATTCCCGGCGCCGAATGCGCGTGATTTTGTCGCGCTGCTCAAAGCGAATCCAGGCAAATATACGTTTGCGTCATCGGGCACCGGCGCCACTGCCCACATGATCGCGGAATTTTTCAATAACATGGCCGGCGTGCAAGTCACGCACATCCCGTATAAAGGCAGCGTGCCGGCGCTGACCGATGTCATCAGCGGACGCGTCGCGTACGCATTTGAAACGGTGTCGGCGACGATGCCGCATGTGAAATCGGGGCGCCTCAAGACTTACGGCATTTCGATTGACCGGCCGAGCGCGCTCGCGCCCGGCATCGAACCGCTGGCAACGACGGCCAATCTTCCCGGCTTTAATGCCGCCGCATGGATCGGCGTGATGGTCACCGGCGGCACGCCCAAAGCCATCGTCGAGAAGTTGGGCGCCGCTGCGGAGACCGCCATGAAGTCGCCCGAGGTGCTCGAGAGATTAATGAACGTCGGCGTCGAAGTCGATTACCGGCGCCCAAGCGACTTCGGGAAATATTTGAAAGAACAACAGGTGCGTTACACGGACATTATCAAGAAGGGCAACATTAAGATCGAGTAAGTCCCTCACGACCTTTTTTTTCGCGGCGGATCAAATCCACTGATTTTCCGGAGTCAGTGGAAATTGTTACCGCGCGATCAATCGGCAAGCCCCGCGAACAGTGGCGTTGAAAGATAACGCTCGCCGAATGACGGAATGATCACGATGATCATTTTGCCTTTGCTCGACGGGCGCCTGGCGATTTCAATCGCAGCCCACATCGCCGCCCCCGATGAAATCCCGACGAGCAATCCCTCCTCCTTCGCCATGCGCCGCGCGAAGTTCATCGCATCGTCGTTTTTGACGCGCACGACTTCGTCGTAGATTTTGGTGTTGAGTATTTTCGGCACGAAGCCCGCGCCTATGCCCTGGAGCGGGTGCGGACCTGGCTGGCCGCCCGAGAGCACCGGCGACGCATCGGGCTCGACTGCGATGCATTGGAACGACGGCTTGCGCGCTTTGATGACTTCGCCGATGCCGGTAATCGTGCCGCCGGTACCGATGCCGGAAATCAATATGTCGCACTTGCCATCGGTGTCGTTCCAGATTTCCTCAGCGGTGGTTTTGCGATGCGCTTCTGGATTCGCGGCATTCTCGAATTGCTGCGGAATAAAATAGCGCGAATCGGCGGCCGCCATTTCTTCGGCCTTTTTGATCGCGCCTTGTATGCGCTCGGCGCCCGGCGTCAGCACGAGTTCGGCGCCGTAGCCGCGCAACACCATGCGCCGCTCCTTGCTCATCGTGTCGGGCATCACGAGCGTGCATTTATAACCCCTGGCCGCACAGACCATCGCCAGCCCAATCCCGGTGTTTCCGCTCGTGGGCTCGAGAATGATCGTATCGGGCTTGATGCGGCCCGCCTGCTCCGCGGCTACGATCATCGACAAGCCGATGCGGTCCTTGACGCTCGCACCCGGATTCTGAAATTCGAGTTTCGCCAGCACCTCGCCCGCGCATCCGTGGGTGAGCCGGTTGATCCGCACGAGAGGCGTGTTGCCTATCAAGTCGGTAACGCTGTTCGCGATTTTCATGGAAACTCCTTGGCAGTTAACTGCAATTTAACAAAGTCCCGCCACCCTCAATGGACAGGTCGAGTGAGGAGGCAGCCGCAAGAAATGAGTTGCGTGAACCAAATGCTTTCCGCTCGCCCGCTCCCCACTGAAGCGGGCGGGGAATTCGTGATATTTGGAACGCTAAGGTAACAGACTGCAGCGGTGCCGCCTCAATCCGCCCGAATGCCCGCCGCGCTGATGACTTTGCCCCAGCGCCCATACTCATTGCGCAGAAACATCGAAAAGTTTTGATGTATCGATCGGCGGCGGATTTCGACACATACTCGGCTGCGAGCACGCCGTTCGCGCCCGCGCGGTTCTCGATAATGAATTGCTGCCCGGTCAGTTGCGAAAGTCGCGCCGCGAAAGGACGCCCCACGATGTCGGTGGGCCCGCCAGCCGGAAAGCCGATGACAACCTTCACCGGCCTATTCGGATAATCGGCTTGCGCATAGGCGCCGTAACCATGCGGCATGAGCAGCACCGCCACAATGCGTTGCACAAGCCGCAACATAGTTGCCCTCTCCACTCGATTGAAAGTGCGCGAGCCGGCTCTTTCCGTCGAACCCGCCGGGCATGACTGCTTCATCATTGACCGCAACGTCGAGAACTGATTCCTGTCCGTGTGCGCACTACGCCGCTGTCGCGCTTGACGCATTAATGCAGCCGGTAGTACGCTGCCGCACTCCTCCACCCTTCCCCGGACGCCATCATGGGCACAGTCGCCGACAAGTTCATTCTCTTTACCCAGCCTGGATGAAGTAGCTGCCTTCGAGCGAAAGAGTTTCTTTCGAAAAAAAACGTTGATTTCGTCGCCATCGATGTATTGAACGATGCGGGCGGGCGCGAAAAACTGCTTGCTTTCGGCGTGCGCAATGTGCCGGTCGTCGCGCGCGGCGACCAGTTTGTATTCGGCCAGAATCTCGAGGACGTCGCCGAGTTTGTCGGCTTGCAGGGCACCGGTCACACGCCGCTGCCGCCGGAACAGTTGATTGTCAAATGGGTCAATGTATTGCGCGCAGCGCAGCGTCTGATCCGTCAGATGCCCGACGATCGGATGAATGAACTCGTCATAGCGAATCGCGAGCGCTCGATCCGTCTCATGGGCCACCATGTGTTTCGCATTGGCGAGGCTTATCTCGAAACCGCGGTCGACGGGGTTGAATATGCGACGCAGCTCGCCAACGTGCCGCCCGCTGACGGCGCCTTCACGACCGGGGAAGCAATCGCACGCTATGGCGACGAGGTGATCGCGCGCATCGAAAAATGGTGGAACGGGCTCGCCGACAAATCGTGCCAGCAAAAAGTGAAAACGTTTTTCGGCATGCAACCGCTCTGGATGTTATTCGAGCGCTCGACCTGGCACTCGGCGCAGCACACCCGGCAGCTTGCCGCCGTGCTCGAACGCCTGAACATCAAGGCTGATAAGCCGCTTACTGCCGAAGATCTCGCCGGTTTGCCGTTGCCTGAAAGGCTGTGGGAATAAATAATTCCGTAATACCGCGGACTCGATCGTCCGCGGTCCCTTTTTTCGCTACTCGATGCGGATGCCGGCTTCCTTGATGACCTTGCCGTACTTCGCGATTTCCGTCTTGATCAAAGCGGCGTACTGCTCGGGTGTGCTGCCGATCAGTTCGTTGCCGCCTTGCGTGCCAAGCCGTTCGACGACGTCAGGCATTTTGAGCGCCTTCACCGACTCGCGGTAAAGCCGGTCGACGATCGCCTTGGGCGTGCCGGCCGGCGCGAGTATGCCCTGCCACGAACTCACTTCGAATCCTTTCAATCCCGATTCGTCGAGCGTCGGCACATCGGGAAGTTGCGGCGCGCGGCGGTTTCCGGAATATCCGAGCGCGCGCAATTTACCTGCACGCAATTGCGGTATCGACGTGATCGGTGTATCGAACATCATCGGCAATTGCCCGCTCAATACGTCAGTAAGCGCGGCGGCGCTGCCCTTGTAGGGCACATGCGTTAATTTGGTTCCTGTCATCGTCGCCAAAAATTCGCCAGCCAGATGATTGGCGCCGCCGAGTCCGGTCGAACCATACGCGAGCCCTGGTTTGGATTTCACATACGCGACGAGTTCCGGCAGGTTCTTGACCGGCAGCGCAGGTTGCACGACCAGCACGTACGCATAGTAAGTGCCCTGCGTGACCGGCGCGAAATCCTTGACCGGATCGTACGGCAGTTTCGAATAGAGACTCGGGTTGAGCACGAACGGCGCGCTGTTGCCCATCACGATGGTGTAGCCGTCGGGCGGTGATTTGGCGACGAGGTCGGTGCCGATGATTGCATTGGCGCCGGGCCGGTTGTCGACCACCACGGTCTGGCCCATCGCCTCGTACAATTTCTGGCCGAGCGTGCGCGCAAAAATGTCGCCCGCGCCGCCGGCGACGTACGGCACAATAAAGCGGATCGGGCGTGCAGGATAATTCTGCGCGTGTATCGATGCCGCAATGGCAAGCAGGCAAGCCATCATCACAAAACGTCGCATCTCTTCTCCATTATTCACTCGTCATCGCGTCATGGCTCATGCATCGGCAGCCAAATCACAATAGCATGGGCCGCAAAAATTGCGCTAAACTAGCCGTCCTGTCCCTGTCGCAATCGGCGCCGTGCGCGCCCGTCCCGCTCATGTTCACGTTCACGCGTTGCTTTTCATCCATCGCTTTCCGTCGCCCACCGGCGCAGTCATGTTGAATTCTGCCGCTGCCGCGCGTCGCGCGCTGCCTTCGATCGACCGCCTGCTCAAGCTCGACGCGGTCGTCACGCTTATCGAACGGCATGGACGTCCGCTCGTAGTAGAAACACTGCGCGCGGTGCTCGACGGCCAGCGAGCAATTCTCGCTGGCGATTCAGAGGGAATACCACCTGCGGACGACGCAGTGAGCGAACAATGCCGCGCCCGCTTGCACGAGTTGAGTCAACCATCGTTGCGGCCGGTTTTCAATCTGACCGGCACCGTGTTACACACCAATCTCGGGCGCGCGCTTTATCCTGAAGTCGCAGCGAGGGCGGCGATCGCGGCGATGACACGCGCAGTCAATCTCGAATTCGATCTTGGCGGCGGCGCGCGCGGCGAACGTGACAGCCATGTTGAAGTCTGGCTGCAGCGACTGACCGGCGCAGAAGCCGCGCTCGTCGTCAACAATAACGCCGCTGCGGTCTATCTCATCTTGAATTCGCTCGCGCCGAAAAAAGAAGTCATCGTATCGCGCGGCGAGCTGGTCGAGATCGGCGGCGCCTTCCGCATTCCCGATATCATGGCGCGCGCCGGCTGCAAGTTGAAAGAAGTCGGCGCGACCAATCGCACGCATGCCCGCGACTACGAGCAGGCAATCGGCGAGCGCACTGCGGCGATCATGAAAGTCCACGCGAGCAACTACAAAATCGAGGGATTTACGGCAAGCGTAGCGGAAAGCGATCTTGCGGCGATCGCTCACCGGCACGCGTTGCCCTTCCTGAACGATCTGGGCAGCGGCATGCTGATCGACCTCGAAGCGTACGGATTACCGCACGAGCCGACGCCGCGCGAAGCGATCGCCGACGGCGCCGATATCGTCACTTTCAGCGGCGACAAATTGCTCGGCGGCCCGCAATGCGGCTTGATCGTCGGCCGCCGCGATCTGATCGAGAAAATCCGCAAGAATCCGATGAAACGTGCATTGCGCGTCGACAAAGTGCGGCTGGCGGCGCTCGAAGCCGTGCTGCGCCTGTATGCAGATCCTGCGCGCCTCATGCGCGAATTGCCGACGCTGCGCTTGCTGACCCGACCGCAAACTGACATTAACGCGCAAGCGCAACGCGTGTTGCCTGCGCTGGCCGCCGCGGTGGCCGATCATGCCGACGCTGCGATCGTCGAGTGCTCGAGCCAGATCGGCAGCGGCGCATTGCCGGTCGATGCACTGCCGAGCGCGGGCATTGCGTTGACGCCGCGCGCTAAACGCAAACGCAGCGCCGCCGATGCGCTGTCAACCGCTTTTCGCGCGCTGCCGGTGCCCGTCATCGGGCATATCCGCGACGGCGCTTTCATTCTTGATCTGCGCTGTCTCGACGATGAGTCCGGCTTCATCGCGCAACTGGGCGGCCTGAGGATCGAAAAGCATGAACCGCGAAGACGCAAAGGCGCAAAGGATGCGCAAGATGCGAATAAATGAGCGAAATCCCAATATCTAACGCACCGCTTTATGCTGATATTTAATTCACTTTTATTGACGTTCTCCCTTTTGCGCCTTCGCGCTGAGGTTTTGACATGATCGTCGCGACCGCAGGCCATATCGACCATGGCAAAACGACGCTCGTCAAAGCGCTGACCGGCGTCGACACCGATCGCCTGCCCGAAGAAAAAAAGCGCGGCATCTCGATCGACCTGGGTTTTGCGTACCGCAAGACGCCGGCTGGCGATGTGATCGGGTTTGTCGACGTGCCGGGACATGAGCGCTTCGTGCGCAACATGCTGGCCGGCGTGTGCGGCATCGACTACGTGATGCTGATCGTGGCCGCCGACGACGGCGTGATGCCGCAGACGATCGAACATTTGCACATTGTCGATTTGCTCACGATAACGCGCGGCATTGCAGTGATTACGAAAACCGACCGCGTGCCAGCCGAGCGTGTCGACGAAGTTGCGGCGAGCGTTCGCGCCTTGCTCGCGGCGACCGCGCTCGAGCGGATCGACGTATTGCCAGTATCGGCTGTCAGCGGCGACGGCATCGAAAAGCTGCGTGAAACGCTGGCGACGGCCGCCCGTGAATTCGGCAATCGCGAACACGCAGGACGCAATCTGCGCTACGCGATCGACCGCGTCTTTACCATCGTCGGCAGCGGCACCGTAGTCACCGGCACGCTCTTTAACGGCGCGGTCGCCATCGGCGACAAGCTGATGCTCTCGCCGAGCGGCCTCGAAGTTCGGGTGCGCGGGATTCAGAAAGATGGCCAGGCCGCAACGCAGGCGATGGCGGGCGAGCGCTGTGCGCTGAACGTGACGGGCGCCGACGTTGCCGACATTCATCGCGGCGATTGGGTGGTCGCGCCCGCGATTCATGCACCGACGCAGCGCCTCGATGTGCGCCTGCAGTTGCTTGCCGGCGAAACCCGGCCGCTGAAGCACTGGACGCCCGTGCATTTACATCTCGGCACAGCGGACGTCACCGCGCGCATCGCGATCCGGCGCGGCGCATCGATCGCGCCAGGCTCGTCCGCGCTCGTGCAAGTGATAGCCGACCAACCGCTGGCCGCGTTGAATGGCGATCGCTTCATCCTGCGCGACCAGTCGGCGATGCGCACGATCGGCGGCGGCACGGTCATTGATCCGTTCGTCGGCCCACGGCGCAATGCGCAGACGCGCGCCGCTCAACTTGCCGCGCTCGAACATGCCGACCCGGCAGCGGCGCTCGCGGCCTTACTCGCGTGTTCGCCGGCCGGCGTCGATCTCATGCAATTCGAGCGCGCGTTTAATCTGACGCCGGAACGCGCGGCGGCGCTCGAACAGTCGCCTGCGATCGCGATCGTCGGTAAGGAGCTGCGAGTAGCGCTGCCGCGCGCGACCGTCGACGTGATCACGCAGAGCGTGATCGATACGCTGACACGCTTTCATCGCGAATCGCCGCAAGCGACCGGCATCGAGATCGCGGTGCTGCGCAAACAGCTCGCGCCCGCCTTGGCGGCCGCGACGTTCACCGCACTTTTGCGCGAACTTGGCGACACCAGGAAAATAGAAATTGCCGGCTCAAGCGTTCGCCTGCCACGGCACGTTGCCACCGACAATCCGGCTGACGAAAAGATGTGGCAGGCGTTGAAGCCGATACTCGATAACGCCGGATTCAATGTGTTGCCGCTGCGTGAACTGGCACCCGCGGCAGACATCAAGGAACCGATCCTCAAAGATTTTTTGCATCGCAAAGCGCGCACGGGCGAATTGATCCGCGTGACGCCCGAGCGCTTTTATCCGCGCGCTACGCTCGCGCAACTCGCCGCAGTTGCGCAGGTTGTCACCCAAACAATTCCCGGCGGCCAGTTTACCGCCGCGCAATTCCGCGACCGCAGCGGCGTGGGGCGCGGGCTCGCGATCGAAATTCTCGAATGCCTCGACCGCCTCGGCATCACGCAGCGCATCGGCGACGTGCGCAAAATGCGCAAAGATTTCGTGCCGATACTCGGCGCGGCGGTTGCCCCGCCCGCGCCGACGATCAAACCGCAACCCACAACCAAGGCCGCACCGCAACCCGCGCGGCGCAGCCCACCGCATCATTTCAAACGCTAAAGAGGTATCTATGGCTGATTCAAATTTCGACGTGATCATAATTGGCGCCGGCATTACCGGCCTCAGCGCCGCCAAAGTCGCCGTGCAAAGCGGGCTCAGAACGGCGAACATCGAAGCGCTCATGTTTGGCGGCCTTGTCGTCAACATCAACGAACTCGATGGCGAGCCGTCCGGTTCCGGTACCGACTTCGCGTCCAGCCTGATGATGGAAATTTCGGAGCTCGGCGTGGAAAACCTGGCCGAGACCGTCAGTACCATCGCGCGTGACGGCAACCGGTTGAGCGTCACGACGGACGCCGGGACGCATCACGCGCGCGCGGTGATCATCGCGTCCGGCGCCAAATTAAAACGCCTCGGTATACCGGGTGAAGCGCAGTTCGAATACAAGGGCGTCTCGCAATGCGCGGACTGCGACGGCCCGATGTATAAGGGCGAAGAAGTCGTAGTCGTCGGTGGCGGCGATTCGGCGCTGCAGGAAGCGCTGGTGCTCGCCGAATACTCAAAAAGCGTGCACCTCGTGCATCGCAGCGCCAAATTCCGCGCGCAGCAGCACCTTGTCGACGCGATCGCGCGCCATGCCAATATCAAACCGGTCTTGAACAGCGTGGCAGAAGCGATACTCGGCGGTGCAATGGTGGAAAAGGTGCGCGTGCGCGACGTCGTTGCCAATGCCACGCGAGAGATTCCGTCCGCGGGATTTTTTGCATACATCGGACTGGAACCCTCATGCGAGTTCGCGCCGGCGGAACTCGCTCGCGATGCCAATGGGTTTCTCATTACCGATGATGCTCTCAATACCAAAATGCCCGGCGTGTTCGCCGCCGGCGCGGTGCGCGCAGGTTATGGCGGAATGCTCACACACGCAATTGCGGAAGGCGAGGCAGCGGCCAAGGCGGCCAAGGCGCGGGTCGGCGGGTAAATTACAAATCCCCTATAATTCAGCGCGCATTAGCTGACTTGGTCGCGGGCCCAGTATCAATTCGGACGCGCATGAAGCGCGCGCCGATTATGGGCCGGAAATTCCGCAAGACAGATTTTAGAAGGAAGGGAATCGCTCCCGGTGGGGCGGCCGGACTTCAAACCCGGTGAGGGCCGTATTCGGTTCTGTGTGGGTTCGACTCCCACTCTCTTCCGCCAATTCACCCTGTAGTGTGACCGGATCGCGCCATCGGTCATGGAGGACTGCTCAATCATGAACGCGCGCGCATTGTTGTCGGCAATCTCCGTTACGACCGTTCTCGCTTTTTCCGTTCCGCCCAGCGCCTTTGCGCAAACCGGTTATCCGGCCGGAACCTTGCGCATCGTGTCGCCCTACCCGCCCGGCGGCGGCACCGACATTCTGTCGCGCGTGATCGGCCAGAAGCTGAACGAAAATCTCAAGCAGCCGGTCGTCGTCGAGAATCGCGCCGGCGCTAACGGGACTATCGGCGCCGCGTATGTGGCGAAGTCTCCGCCCGACGGACTCACGATGCTGATCGTGCCCGCCGGTTACGCGGCGAATCCGGCGCTATACAAAAGCCTGCCTTATGACCAGGCGCGTGATTTAGCGCCCGTATCGCATCTCGCCTCGGGACCGCTCGTGCTCGTCGTTCATCCATCATTGCCGACTAAGTCGATCAAGGAATTCATCGCGCTCGCCAAGAGCCGCCCCGGCGAAATCAATGTCGGTTCCGCCGGCAACGGTTCGCTGCCGCATTTATGCGCCGAACTATTCAACAGCGCGGCAGGTGTGAAACTCACGCACATTCCATACAAAGGTTCGGGTGCGGCTATCGTCGATGTGCTCGGCGGCCAGGTACCGGTTTACTTCATGAATATTTTGCAAAGCCTGCCGCTCATCAAAGCGGGAAAATTGCGCGCGCTCGGCGTGACCAGCCCGCAACGCTCGGCGATCGCGCCCGAACTGCCGGCGATCGCGCAGGACGTGCCGGGTTTCGACATGACCAACTGGTACGGGCTGCTGGTCGCCGGCGGCACGCCGCGCGAGACCATCGGCAAACTGCAACAGGAAGTCTCGCGCGTGCTGAATTTGCCGGAGCTCAAAGAGCGCCTCGCAGGCGAAGGCATGACGGTAGTGGCGAGCACGCCTGCGGTCTTCGTCGAATTTCTCGCGCGCGAAACCGCGAAATACAATCGCATCATTCAGGCAGCCGGTATCGGGAGTCTCTAAACTCGCAATAACTTCGAGGACAACAACATGGCAAACAAAAGCAATGAACCACGCTACGACGTGCTGTGGCCGCTCTCCCGTAAAGCGGTCAAGCGCACGGCCGCCGCCGCTCGCCTGCCCGATCTGAATGGCAAGACCGTGTGCGAGTTATGGGACGTGATCTTCCGCGGTGAAACTATTTACCCGCTCGTGCGCGAATACATCAAGAAGCGTTTCCCCGGAGTGAAATTCGTCACCTACCCGGAATTCGGCAACTTCCACGGCGCGCGCGAGCATGAAGTCTCGGCAACGATCCCCGACAAATTACGCGCGCACAAAGCCGACGCGGTCATCGTCGGCATCGGCGCCTGAGGGAGCTGCACGCCCGCCGTGTTGCGGGCCGCAGCGATGGTTGAAAGACTCGGCATCCCGACTGTGTCGATTATCGGCTCGGGCTTTTTAAAACAAGCCGAAGTGATTACGAAGGGCGTTGGCGTGCCGCTTGCAATCGGTGTTTATCCAGGTGCGCCGATGGTAGACAGCGAAGTCGAACTCAAACGCAAAGTCGAAGAAGTATTGGCGCCAGGCCTGCTCAAGGGCCTGATTGGCGAAGCGCCGGCCGACCTCGACACGGTCGCTGAACCACAGCCCGGCGAAGTCGTGATGAGCGGCACGTACGACGAAGTTCAGGAGCATTTTTACCGTCAGTTGTGGACCGACGGATTGCCGATCGTACCGCCGACGCGTGAGCGCGTCGATGCGTTTCTCTCGTTCACCGATCGCAAATCCGAC
>JANXRI010000417.1 GCA_025353085.1 Betaproteobacteria bacterium | reverse complement strand
GGCGCTCGCGCGCGAACGCGCCGCTCGTCGCCGATACAAAGGCTGCAATCACCAGCGCAACAAAGAGCGCTGCGAGACGGCGCCAGGGTCTGCGCGTCATGGCATCGACCTTACGGAGTCGGCTGGCGCAGCCTGATGTGCAGCTCCCGCAGCTGCAACTCGTCGACCGTGTTGGGCGCGCGCGTAAGCAGACACTGCGCGCGCTGGGTCTTCGGAAATGCAATCACATCGCGAATCGACTCCGCGCCGGCCATCATCGTGACCATGCGATCAAGCCCGAATGCGATCCCGCCGTGCGGCGGCGCGCCGAACTGCAGCGCCTGCAGCAAAAACCCGAACTTGGCCTCCGCTTCCTCGGCGTCGATGTTGAGCGCGCGGAAAACTTTCGATTGCACGTCCTGGCGATGGATCCGCACCGAGCCGCCGCCCAGTTCCCACCCGTTCAACACGATATCGTGCGCCTTGGCGCGCGCCCGGCCGGGGTCCGTGTCGAGAAATTCTTCATGGCCATCGGCGGGCGCCGTGAACGGATGATGCATCGCGTTCCAGCGCTTGCCGTCTTCATCCCATTCGAACATCGGAAAGTCGACAATCCACAGCGGTTGCCAGCCGGCTTGCGCATGGCCTTTCTCATGGCCGATTTTTACCCGCAACGCACCGAGCGCATCGGCGACGACTTTGGCGGTGCCGGCGCCGAAAAAAACCAGATCACCATCCTTGGCACCAGTGCGCTCGATGATGGTTTTCAGCGCTTCGTCATCGAGATTTTTGACGACCGGCGATTGCATGCCGTCGCGACCCTTCGCGATCTCATTGAACTTGATATAGGCAAGCCCTTTTGCCCCGTAAACGCCGACAAATTCCGTGTATGCGTCGATTTCACCGCGCGTAAGCTCGCAGCCCTTCGGCACCAGCAATCCGGCGACACGTCCGCCCGGTGTATTCGCGGGGCCCGAAAACACTTTGAACGCGACCGTTTTCATCGCGTCGGTAAGCTCGGTCAGCTTTAACGACACGCGCAAATCGGGCTTATCCGAACCGTAGAGCAGCATCGCTGCGTCGTACGCCATGCGCGGGAACGGGCTCGGCAAATCGATATCGAGCACGCTTTTAAACACGCTTTGAAGCAGCTCTTCCATCAGCACCATGATTTCGTTCTGCGTCATGAACGAAGTCTCGACGTCGATCTGCGTGAACTCCGGCTGACGGTCGGCGCGCAAGTCTTCGTCACGGAAGCATTTGACGATCTGGTAATAGCGATCGAAGCCCGAGATCATCAGGAGCTGTTTGAATAGCTGCGGCGATTGCGGCAATGCAAAAAATTTACCGGCATGCACGCGGCTCGGCACCAGGTAATCGCGCGCGCCTTCCGGCGTCGAGCGGGTCAGCATCGGTGTTTCAATGTCGATGAAGCCGTGCTTGTCGAGAAACACGCGAACCGCCATCGCGGTCTTATAGCGCAGTTTCAGGTTCTTCTGCATCTGTAGCCGGCGCAAGTCGAGAAAGCGGTACTCGAGCCGCACATTTTCAGACAACGTGTCGTCGTCCATCAAAAACGGTGGCGTGAGCGAAGGATTGAGGACTTCGATTTCGGCCGCGAGCACTTCGACTTCGCCGCTGACGAGATTGGCGTTGACGGTCCCCGCCGGCCGCTCACGGACTCGGCCGGTGACGCGGATGACGAATTCGTTGCGGACGGTTTCTGCGATCTGCAGCGTGGCCGGCGTGTCCGGGTCGCACACCACTTGAAGCAGGCCTTCGCGGTCGCGCAGGTCGATAAAAATGACGCCGCCATGGTCGCGCCTGCGATGGACCCAGCCATATACCGTGATGGTCTGGTTCAGGTGGGTGCGGTTGATGAGACCGCAATATTCGCTACGCATGATGGAAACCGTTTAATAGAAAAAAGTGGATCGTGCCGTCGAAAAAAACGCCGGCCCGCTTATGGATTGGCCGCCTGGCGCGGCGGGGCCTCTGGGCGCGGGGACAATTTGGCGCGGCCGGTGATCGCGGGCGCCACGACGCCCATCGAGATGATGTACTTCAACGCCTCATCAACACTCATATCGAGCACGATCACGTCGGACTTCGGCATCATCAGAAAAAATCCCGACGTCGGGTTCGGCGTCGTGGGCACGTATACGCTCCAGTACTCGCCCTGCAGGTGATTGACGACGTCGCCGCCCGGCTGGCCGGTCAAAAACGCGATCGTCCATGAGCCGTCGCGCGGATATTGCACGAGCAGGGCCTTGCGAAACGCGTGGCCGCTTGACGAAAACAGCGTATCCGACACCTGCTTTACGCTGTTGTAAATCGACTTAAACACCGGAATGCGGCCGAGTATATTTTCCCAAAACCGCAGCAGCCGCTGGCCAAGCATGTTGGCCGCGATGAGGCCGGTGCCGAATACCACGACGAAAGTCAGCACGACGCCCATGCCCGGCACATGCACGCCGAGCCAGTGTTCCGTCTGAAACTGCTCGGGCAGCAACAGCAGCGACTGGTCCATCGCGCTCACGAGCAGGTGCAGCACCCACACCGTGATGCCAAGAGGAACCCAGATCAGCAAGCCCGTGATGAAATACTTTTTCAACCGCACCCTCACATTATTCTCGCGAAACGCCTAGCGCGACGCCCGCGCGACCAACAGAGTTTTTAATTTCGGGGGGCTGCCGCTGCCACCATGAAGCCGGTCTAGGTGTTCGTTGCCGGCGTGGTTGCAGGTGTCGGTGTCGGCTTCGCTGCCGGCGCTTCAGCGGACTTGGCCGCGGTGTCGGCTGCCGGTTTGGCTGTTTCCTTCACCGCTGGCTTGTCGTCGGCCTTATCCGCCTTCGAGTCCGACTTGGCATCCGACTTGGATTCCGCATTGGAGTCGGGTTTGTCGACCGCTTTTTTGGCTTGCCCGTTTTTAAAATCAGTTGCGTACCAGCCGCTGCCTTTCAACTGAAAGCCGGCGGCCGTCACCATTTTGTTGAACGTGGCTTTACTGCACTCGGGGCACTCTGTGAGCGGCGCATCATTCAACCTCTGCAGATATTCCTTCTGGAATCCGCAGGCGCCGCATCGATACTCATAGATGGGCATAATTCGTCCCAAATTCAAAAGGTTGGCATTATAGCGGAAAAGCGCTGGTCGCCGCGACACAAATGGGGCTGAACGCGCGCGAAACCAAGCGCTGAAACCCACTGGGTTCGGTCGCACAATTCGGGTGTGTCGGCGCATGCTCTCGGGCACCTTCGACAATAGCCTTCGCCGAACTGCCCATGCATAATCCGCGTTGCTCGTCTGCCCTCTCCTTCCCCGCCATGGACTACATCGAAAACCGACCCTACGACGAAATTGCGATCGGCGACACGGCGAGCATCGTGCACACGCTGAAGCTCGAAGACATTCAACTTTTCGCCGCGATCTCTGGCGACATGAGTCCTTCGCACCTCGATCCCGAGTATGCGAAGAGCGGACTGTTCCAGGAAGTCATCGCGGACGGCATGTGGAGCGGCACGCTCATCTCGAACGTGCTCTGCACGCAATTGCCCGGGCCCGGCACTGTCTACATTGACCAGTCTTTGCACTTCGCGCGGCCCGTCGCGCTTGGCGATACGATCACGGTTACCGTCACCGTGACGGGAAAATTCGACCATCACAACCACGTGACGTTCGATTGCCGCTGCGTCAATCAGAATGATCTCATCGTGATGAGCGGCACCGCCGAAGTCATGGCGCCGCGAGAAAAAGTACGGCGGCAGCGCATGGGTTTGCCCGAAGTGCGCATGAACGACAAGACTTCGCAATACCGGCGCCTGATTGCGATGGCGGCGGCGCCGCAGCCGATATCGATGGCGGTCGTGCATCCCTGCGATCACGATTCGCTCATGGGCGCGGTGAAAGCGGCTCAAGCGAACCTCATTGTGCCGGTGCTGATCGGACCGCTCGCAAAAATCCACGCAGTGGCGCGCGCCGGCGACACCGACATCAGCGCCTACCGCATCGTCGATGTTGCCCACAGCCATGCCGCCGCCAAGTGCGCAGTAGCGATGGCGCGCGAGGGCGCGGTCGAAGCTTTAATGAAAGGCAGCCTGCATACCGATGAACTGATGGCTGAGGTCGTTGCCAGCGAAACCGGCCTGCGCACCGAACGCCGGATCAGCCATGTGTTCATCATGGATGTGCCGACGTATCCGCGCATGCTGCTAATCACCGATGCCGCGATCAACATAGCGCCGACGCTCGACGAAAAAGCCGACATCGTGCAGAACGCGATAGAACTCGCGCAGGTGTTGCAAGTGCCCGAGCCGAAGGTGGCGATTCTCGCCGCAGTCGAAACGGTGATGTCGAAGCAGCGCTCGACCATCGATGCAGCAGCGCTTTGCAAGATGGCCGATCGCGGGCAAATCACCGGCGGCGTGCTCGACGGCCCGCTCGCATTCGACAATGCCGTCTCGATCGTGGCCGCCAGGACTAAGGGCATCAAATCGGCGGTCGCCGGGCGCGCCGACATCCTCGTCGTCCCCGATCTTGAAGCGGGCAATATGCTGGCCAAGCAACTTGAATATCTCGCCGACGCGCAGACTGCGGCCATCGTGCTTGGCGCGACAGTTCCGATCGTGTTGACGAGTCGCGCGGATACTGTTCAAACGCGACTCGCATCCTGTGCAGTCGCTCTCCTGCTGGTGCACCACAAACAATCAGGCAAAACTTCCACCGTGAGCGCGCTCGCCCGGATCAAAACGCCGGCGCGGTGAGCGTTTTGTTTCGGCTCTGTACCAGCGGTGAGGCGTCGCCGGTTATTATATTGGCACTGCAGCGATGCTGATCGGCGCCAACCGTAGCTGCGCTCGCATCATCGTCTGACGAAACAACCTGAACGCAGAGGAAGCAAAATCATGGAAGAGATCAATGAAAAGGTCGAAATACATCGCGGACTTAAAGGCGTGTACTTCGACCGCTCGCGCGTGTGCTATATCGACGGCCGCAACGGCGAATTGCGTTATCGCGGCTACTCGATCCACGAGTTGGCCGAGCACTCGACAATCGAAGAAACCTGTTATTTGCTGCTGAAGGGCGAATTACCTGCGCGCGCGGAGCTCGCGGCATTCGATGCGGAGCTCAAAGCCGCGCGCGCGCTGCCGCCGCAGATCTACGAAGTGATTCGGACGATCAAGCATGCTCACCCGATGGACGTGCTGCGAACCGCGGTGTCCGCGCTGGCCGCGTTCGATCCCGAGACCGCCGATAAATCGGTGGCGGCGACCTTGCGCAAGGGCGTTCGCCTCACGGCCCAGGTCCCGATGATCGTCGCCGCGCATGACCACATTCGCAATGGCCGCGAATTGGTAGCGCCTAACCCGCGGCTCGGGCACGCAGCCAACTTTTTATTCATGTTGAAAGGTAAGGAGCCGAGCGCCGATGCTGCGCGTTTGATGGACCTCGACATGGTGTTGCATGCGGAACATGGCTCGAATGCATCATCGTTTGCCGCGCGTGTGGTCGCCGGCACCGACGCGGATTTGCACGGTGCGATTACAGCAGCCATTGCGGCGCTTGCCGGCCCGGCACACGGCGGCGCCGCTGAGAACGTGATGCGCATGGCGCAGGAAATCGGCGACGCGTCCAAAGCGGCGGACTACGTCAAAGCCAAGCGCGCAAACAAGGAACCCGTGATGGGCTTCGGCCACCGCGTTTATCGTGCCGAAGATCCGCGCGCGCGCCATATGCGCGCGGGCGTCGAAAAACTTTCGCGCGAAATGGGCCAGCCGCAGTGGTATTTGATCCTCGAGGCGGTCGTCAATGCGATGCATCCCTACGCGCGGCACGGCGTAAACGTTAACGTCGATTTCTACGCGGGTGTCGTGTATTTCCTGAACGGCATCGCTGAGGATTTGTTCGTGCCGATTTTTGCGGTGGGACGCGTGCCGGGCTGGACGGTGCAGGTGATCGAGCAACTCGAAAACAACATCCTGCTGCGGCCGCTCACCCTCTATAACGGCGCCGAGCCGCGCGACTACGTGCCGATAGAAAAGCGTTAGACCGGCTTCGTTTATTGGTCGACGCGCTGCGTGCCGCGCATCTGCCTCAACCCGCGCGACCGTTGTTTGTCTGCGTAGCGCAGGCGCCACGCCTGCTGTCGTTTACTGAACAGGCGAGGCGCCTGCGCTGCAAGGTGATCGAGCGCGCGCAAGCACGATCGCCGCCGTAGCGATAATGTCGTCAACGCTCGCGCCGCGCGACAAGTCCGAGAGGGGCCGGGCGAAGCCCTGCAGCACCGGTCCCACTGCGCGCGCGCCGGCCATGTACTGGGTCAGCTTGTAGCCGATGTTGCCCGCGTCAAGGTCGGGGAACACGAGCACATTTGCGCGGCCCGCGACAGCGCCCGGGTCCTTTAGTTTTTTCGCCGCCGCCTGTGGCAACAGCGCGGCATCGACCTGCAGCTCACCGTCGATCGCAAGGTCCGGCGCGCGTTCGCGCGCGATTGCTAATGCGCGTGTGATCTTGTCGATGCGCGCATGCTGAGCGCTGCCTTTGGTCGAAAACGACAACAACGCCACGCGCGGTTCTTCATGCAACAGCGCGCGGCAGGTTTCGGCGGACGCAAGCGCAATGTCTGCGAGCGTCTCCGCATCGGGATCCACGTTCACCGCGCAGTCCGCGTAGATAAAGTTTCGCGGCGGACCGCCGTCGCGACCGGGCACAACCATCAGGAAAAAGCTCGACGGCATGCGCATGCCTAGTGCAAGACCCACCGTCAGCAGCCCCGCCTCGATCACGCGTCCGGTCGGATGAGCCACGCCGGCAATCATCGCGTCAGCATCTTGCGCCTTGACCATCATGCCAGCGTGAAACAGTGACTTGCGCACCAGGCGGGCGACAATTTTCGGATTCGTGTCCGGGCGGCTCGCCGCATAGAGCGCGGCGTATGCTTCGTTTCGCGTACTGTCCTGCGGGTCGATCGTGGTGAGGCCATCGAGCGCAACGCCCGCACGCGCTGCTGCGGCTTCAATTTCAATGCGTGCACCGAGCAATACCGGCAATGCAATCCGATCGTCTAGCAAGCGTCGCGCCGCCGCGACGATGCGCTCGTCGTTGCCCTCGGGAAACACCAGACGTTTCGCGTGTTTGCGTGCCTGCTCGATGCACGCCTCGACGATGTCGCTCATGTCGATGTGTTTCGCTTAAAGTGGTCGCGCACATCAGGCCGCACAAGTGGAATGCCGTGAACGGATTTCCAATTAGCAGCTTAGGTCAACTCAATATGCGCGGTCTTGCACTGCTGCAATCTACGGGGTGACCGCGTCAGAACGGAATGTCATCGTCCGCATTAAAACGGAATGTCGTCCGCTTTTAGAATGGAATGTCGTCGTCCATATCGTCGAACGAAGCGCCGCCGCCTTTTTTGGCCGCCGGCTTGGCGCCGCCTGCTGGCGCTGCTGCTGCCGCCGCCTTGGGTTCACTGCGCCCCATCGACTCGGAACCGCCGGCGCGCGAACCGAGCATTTGCATGCGATCGGCGATGATCTCGGTCGTGTACTTATCCTGGCCTTCCTTGTCCTGCCACTTGCGCGTCTGCAGCCGGCCCTCGACGTAAACCTGCGAGCCCTTCTTCAGATATTCGCCGCAGATTTCGGCGAGCTTGTTGAAGGTTGAGATGCGGTGCCATTCAGTGCGCTCCTGCTGCTCACCGCTTTTGTCTTTCCATTTGTCAGTGGTGGCAATGCTGAAATTGCACACGGCGCCGCCGTCCGGCAGAAAACGCGATTCGGGGTCCTTGCCGAGATTGCCAACCAAAATCACTTTATTTACTGATGCCATTGCGGCCTCCAATTATTGATCTTTCACTAATTCGCGACAGCGAGTTAGTGCCATTCTCACCCTTCGGAAGAGGGTGAGGGATTGCTCGTTCCGACTGTCATCCATTATGTGAAATGCTCAATAGGTCAAATCTTCGATCAATCGTAACACGACGCGTTCGTCGTATCGCGTCGCGTCGACTTTAAGATAAGCGGTGCGCTCGGCAGGCGCCAGTTGCACGTCGCGCACGCCCGGCTGCGCGCGCAGCGTCTGCAGCAACGAGCTGGCTTGCTGGTTGTCGAGCACCGGCAGCGGGTAAGTGCGCGTCAACATCCGCGCCGGCGCCTGCATGCCGGCGGCCAGCACCAGCCAGATGAACAGCAACGCAAAGTCGAACAGAAAAACGCCGCGCGCGCCGAACTGCTGATATAGAAAGCCGCCGCACGCAGCCCCGATGAAGGTGCCGAGAAACTGCACGCTGCTGTAAACACCGATTGCGGTGCCCTTGGCAATGGGGGGTGCCAACTTCGAAGTCAGCGACGGCAGCATCGCTTCGAGCACGTTGAACGCAGTAAAAAAAATCAGCAGAAATACGCTGATCCGGGCGACGCTGCCCAATAGCCACGGCATCGTGAGCTGGCCGGCAAGCAAAAGTGCGACGGCGCCCACAAAGATCATCTTGACGCGCCCGCGCCGCTCGGCGAGCAGAATGGCCGGCACCATCAGCACGAATGAGCCGAGCATTACCGGCAGATAAATCCGCCAGTGCTCGCCGACCGGCAGGCCGACTTCGCGCAACGAAAGGGGCACCACAATGAAGAGCGCCATTAAGACGGCATGCAGCGCGAGGATCCCGAAGTTGAGGCGCGCAAGCTGCGAGTCACACAGCACGGCGAAAAAGCCCGGGGCTGCCGGCGCATTATCGCGGCCAGCCGACACGTCCGTTTGTTTCGGCACATCCGGCGTCACCGCATAAACCACGACTATCGCGAGCAGTGAGAGCACGCCGGTCATGGCGAAGATGCCCGGTACGCCGATGATATGACTGAGCCAAGGACTTGCAACCAGCGATATGGCGAAGGTCAGCCCGATCGTCGAGCCGATCATCGCCATCGCCTTCGTGCGCTGTTCTTCGCGCGTGAGGTCGGCGACCATTGCCATCACCGCCGCGGAAATCGCGCCGGCGCCTTGCAAAACGCGGCCCAGGATGACGATGTAAATATCGTCGGCGAATGCGGCGACGAAACTGCCCAACGCAAAAATCGCGAGGCCAATATAGATAACCGGCTTGCGGCCAATGCGGTCGGACATCCAGCCGAACGGAATCTGCAGTATGGCCTGCGTCAACCCGTAGGCGCCGAGCGCAACACCGACGAGCGTCAGATTATCGCCGCCTTGCAGATGCTCAGCGTAGATCGCGAACACCGGCAGAATCACAAACATGCCGAGCATGCGAAGGCCGAAAATGCTGGCAAGGCTCAAGCTGGCCCGCAACTCAATGCGGCTCATGCGATTACTCAAAGACATCAGTAAATTCGGCTGGGGAGGAGCAAGAGTGCCTAACATAGTGAAACACGTGTGCGTTGCAGCCAGAAATTGGTGATGGCAAGGCGCCCGGTGAAGGCAATAGTCGTTCTATTGCCAAGACGAGCAACGCGGCCAGCGCCGATTCTGGCTGCAACCCTTCGGGCTGGCACGAGTTTTGGCTCATAACATTGTCGCAAGCCACTAGCCTAGATGACTAGGCATCGTGCCTTGCTTCGCGTTCTGAGCCAAAATCGTAACAGCGCATCGCGCGTTTCAATATGTTAGGCACTCCAAGTCCGGTATATTAGCAGGTTTAGTTGAGCGTCCAGACCTTGCCTAACCCTCGTTCCACCGTCGTGCAACTGCAGACCCCTGATCCCGTCGCCGCCGTAAAAAGCGCGGGCTTGATCCGCGTGCGCGGCGCGCGTACACACAACCTCAAGAACATCAGCCTCGACCTGCCGCGCAATCAACTCGTCGTGATCACCGGACTTTCGGGTTCGGGCAAGTCCTCGCTTGCATTCGACACGCTTTATGCGGAAGGCCAACGCCGTTACGTCGAATCGTTGTCGACTTACGCCCGCCAGTTTCTGCAGATGATGGAAAAACCCGACGTCGATCTGATCGAAGGTTTGTCGCCGGCGATTTCAATAGAGCAGAAAGCCACCAGCCACAATCCGCGCTCGACCGTCGGCACCGTCACCGAAATCCACGATTACCTCCGGCTGCTCTTTGCGCGCGTCGGCGACCCGTACTGCCCCGACCACAACATCGTGCTCGAAGCGCAAAGCGTCGCGCAGATGGTCGACCATGTGCTCGAACTGCCCGCCGACACCAGGCTCATGATCCTGTCGCCGCTGATCGTCGGCCGCAAAGGCGAGCAGGTCGATTTGCTCGACGAACTGCGCGCTCAAGGCTTCGTGCGCGTGCGCATCGACGGCAAGGTGCATGAAATCGACGAGTTGCCGAAACTCAAGAAGAACATCAAGCACACGGTGGAAGTCGTCGTCGATCGGCTGAAAGTCCGCCCTGAATTGAAGCAGCGGCTCGCCGAATCCTTCGAAACCGCGCTGCGCCATTCGGACGGCCGCGCGCTCGCGGTCGAAATGGATAGCGGACACGAACATTTGTTTTCGGCGAAATTCGCGTGCCCTGTGTGCACCTATTCGCTACCTGAACTCGAGCCGAGACTATTTTCGTTCAACAACCCGATGGGCGCCTGTCCGCGCTGCGACGGGCTCGGGCACATCAGCTTCTTCGATCCCAAACGCGTCGTCGCCTGCCCGCATCTGACGCTCGCCGCGGGCGCGATTCGCGGCTGGGACAAACGCAATCAGTTCTATTTTCAAATGCTGCAATGTCTGGCTGCGCATTACAAATTCGATCTTGAAACGCCGTTCGAGAATCTGCCAGCGCCCATTCAAAACGCGGTGTTGCATGGCTCGGGAACCGACAAGATCAAGTTCATCTACATTGGCGAGCGCGGCAACAAGACGCAGCGCGAGCATACCTTCGAGGGCATCATTCCGAATCTCGAGCGGCGTTATCGCGAGACCGACTCACTGGTCGTGCGCGAGGAACTGGCAAAATATCTCAACGGCCAGGTCTGTCCCGAGTGCGATGGCACGCGGCTACGACGCGAAGCGCGCCATGTGCGCGTCGCCGGCCGCGCGATTTATGAATTGAGCGCGCTGCCGCTCAAGCAGGCGGCGGTTTTTTTCGGCGAGGTACAGCTGCCGGGCAACAAAATGGCGATCGCCGATCGCATCGTCAAGGAAATCAGCAACCGCGTTACCTTCCTGAACGACGTCGGTCTCGATTATTTGTCGCTCGACCGCTCGGCTGACACGCTCTCGGGTGGTGAAGCGCAGCGCATCCGGCTCGCGAGCCAGATCGGCTCGGGGTTGACCGGCGTGATGTACGTACTCGACGAGCCGTCGATCGGTTTGCATCAGCGCGACAACGCGCGGCTGCTCGACACCTTGAAACGTCTGCGCGATATCGGTAACACCGTGATCGTCGTCGAGCACGACCAGGAGGCGATCGAGCATGCCGATCACGTCGTCGATATCGGGCTTGGCGCCGGCGAGCACGGGGGCCGCATCATCGCGCAAGGCACGCCCGAGGATATCCGCAACACGCCGGAATCCTTGACGGGCCAGTATTTGACCGGCCGCCGTCGCATTGAAGTGCCGGGCCTGCGGCATAAACCGGATCCGAAGCGCATGCTCGGCATCGAGGGCGCGCGCGGCAATAATTTGAAAGACGTTGCGGTCAATGTGCCGGTTGGCCTGCTCGTGTGTGTAACCGGCGTGTCGGGCTCCGGTAAGTCGACATTGATAAACGACACGCTGTACTCCGCGGCCGCGCGCCACCTCTATGGCAGCACGGCCGAACCGGCCGCGCACACGGCAATCCAGGGGCTAGAGCATTTCGACAAGGTGGTCAACGTCGATCAAAGCCCGATCGGGCGCACGCCCCGTTCCAACCCGGCGACTTACACGGGATTGTTCACGCCGATTCGCGAAATGTTCGCCGGCGTGCCCATGGCGCGCGAACGTGGCTACGGCCCCGCGCGTTTTTCGTTCAACGTTAAAGGCGGCCGCTGCGAAGCGTGTCAGGGCGACGGTGTAATCAAAGTCGAAATGCATTTCCTGCCTGACGTCTACGTGTCGTGCGAAGTCTGCCACGGCCAGCGCTACAACCGCGAAACGCTCGAAGTGCACTACAAAGGCAAAAGCATCACGCAAGTGCTGGCGATGACGGTCGAGCAGGCGGCCGAATTTTTCGGGGCGGTACCGGTGATCGCGCGCAAATTGCATACGCTGTTAGACGTCGGTCTTGGCTACATCACGCTCGGCCAGAGCGCGACGACACTCTCCGGCGGCGAAGCGCAGCGCGTGAAACTGTCGCTCGAACTCTCCAAGCGGGACACCGGCCGCACTTTGTACATTCTCGACGAGCCGACCACCGGCCTGCATTTCCACGACATCGATTTGCTGCTGCGCGTGCTGCACCGCTTGCGCGACCATGGCAACACCGTAGTGGTTATCGAACATAATCTCGACGTCATCAAAACCGCCGACTGGGTCATCGATCTGGGTCCCGAAGGCGGCGATGGCGGCGGTCGTATCATCGCGGAAGGCGCGCCTGAAGTGATCGCGAAGAATGCGGCAAGCCATACGGGGCAGTATCTTAAGAATGTGCTGGTTTAAGAGGGCTGGTGATTGGGTGATTAAGTGATTGGGTGATTAAAATCGTGCCCACAGGCCAACTGAATCACCCAATCACTGAATCACTGAATCACCGAATCACCAACCACAACCACCAACAACGAATGTCCCCCCGCGAATTATTACTCGGAAGCTTTAACGCCGCGGTTGCTGGGGCCGACCCGTTGCGCATCGTGCCCGCGCATTTGCCGACTCCGCCAAAAGGCCGCACGTTGGTCGTGGGCGCAGGCAAAGCCGCGGCGTCGATGGCGCTCGCGGTTGAACAACATTGGCCGGCGGGCGCGCCGCTTGAAGGCACCGTCATCACGCGCTACGCGCATGGATTGCTGACGAATCGCATCAGCGTTATCGAGGCCGGCCATCCGGTGCCGGATGAAGCCGGCGAAACCGCGGCGAAGCGCATATTCGAAAGTGTCAAACGGTTGTCGAAAGACGATTTGCTGCTCGTGCTGGTGTCTGGCGGCGGCTCGGCGCTGCTGAGCCTGCCGGACGAGTCGATAACGATGGCTGATCTCAAAGCCGTCACCAAAGAGCTTCTGCGCTGCGGCGCGATGATCCAGGAAATCAACACCGTCCGGAAACACTTATCGTTGATCCAGGGTGGCCGCCTGGCCGCCGCATGCCAAGCACAAATCCTCGCGCTCGTGATTTCCGACGTGACCGGCGACGATCCGACGCATATCGCATCAGGCCCCTGCGCGCCGGACCCAACCACGTATCAAGACGCGCTGGATATCCTCAATCGTTACGAATGCAAAATTCCAGCAGCGGTGCTCGCAACGCTTGAACGCGGCATCCGCGGCGAACTCGCGGAAACGCCCAAGCCCGGCGACAAGGTGTTCGCCCGCACTGAAAACCGCGTGATCGCCACCGCGCATCAGTCACTACAGGCCGCCGCCAAGTTTTTCGAAGCGAACGGCGTGCGCGCCG
>JANXRI010000396.1 GCA_025353085.1 Betaproteobacteria bacterium | reverse complement strand
CAAAATGGGGTATTGCACAATTCTTCAAGCACTTGACGTAATTAACAAAATCACCCTTTTGGTTAAATGCGGAGCAGTTGAAAACGCTTAATGCTCAACGCCTTGCGTTTAAACGCGAATTTCAACTGCCGTTTCTAGGTTGAAAACTCCTTCTCGCCAGACCGCTTTCGGCCCAGCATTGTGCCCGGAGTTTCCACTTCTCGCTGGCAGGGCTCGGGTTGACGCCTGTCCAGAGCGAACTTTCAAGCGCGCAGTTTGCCTCGGCAACTCAGACGTTGCAGCCGATGGCAGGATTGCAGCAGGGGTTGGTCAAGCTTTCCTGAGTTGGGTATGGCGTAACTGATGCAAAAACAAAGGGGCGACGCAAGTCGCCCCCCTTGTTGAATATGTAGAAACGAGGTCAGGCCTGCGACCCCATCGCTTCGCGCATCTTCTTCATCGCTTTCACTTCGATCTGGCGGATGCGTTCAGCCGATACGCCGAATTCGGCGGCGAGATCATGCAGCGTCGGCTGGTCTTTTTCGCGCAACCAGCGCGTTTCGATAATGCGTCGGCTACGCGGGTCGAGACTTGCCATGGCATTGCCGAGTCCTTCGCTGCGCAGTTGCTCTTCCTGCGCCTGTTCGAGCACGACGCCGGGCTCCGGGTGGCCATCCGTCAGATACGCGATCGGCGCATAGCTTTCTTCGCCGTCATCGTTCAACGGTTCGAGCGCTACGTCCTGGCCGCCCAGGCGCGTTTCCATCTCGACGACTTCCTCAGGCTTGACGCCGAGTGTGGTCGCCATCGCCTTCACTTCTTCGCTGCCTAGCGTGTTGAGACCGGACTTCATGCTGCGCAGATTGAAAAATAGCTTGCGCTGAGCTTTCGTCGTCGCAATCTTCACCACCCGCCAGTTGCGTAGGATGAACTCGTGCATCTCCGCGCGAATCCAGTGCATCGCAAATGAGACGAGACGAACACCACGTTCAGGGTCGAAGCGCTTGACCGCTTTCATCAAGCCGATATTGCCTTCCTGGATAAGGTCGGACTGCTGCAGTCCATAACCCAGATAGCCGCGCGCAACAGAGACGACCACGCGCAAATGCGAAACGATCAACTGCCGCGCTGCGTCGAGGTCTTCATGGTCACGCAGGCGCCGGCCCAAATCGGTTTCTTCCTGTTGGGACAGGATAGGAAACCGGTTTACCGTCTGAATATAGCTGTCCAGACTTCCCGTCGCCGAAGGTATGGGTAATGCGAAACTCGTCATGGTTCAATCCCTTTCAGAAGAATTTTAGCACTCGCGGTATTTGAGTGCCAAGCGGACGCAAAGTTCCGAGGCTTCAAACGGTTGGAGCGGCGCGATCGGACTCAAATGCCTGGGCAAACAACCCCAATCTTAAGGCTCGATCAGACTCAAATGTCGGCCAACCGATAGCCAGGCCCCAAACCATCCCAGCGCCAGGGGCAATAACAAGAGAGCGCCAGCGTCGCCCGGAGTCAACTGCTTAAGCTGGAACAGGGACGCATATACGTGTGACAGTTCGCCGAGGTTATGGTTTACCACCCAGATACCGCCGCTCACGATGAGCCAGGCGACGATGCCGCCGGCCGCCCCTTGCAGCGCCCCGTAGTAAAGAAACGGCCGGCGGATAAAAGCGTCGGTCGCGCCGATGAGCTTGATGACTTCCACCTCATCGCGCTGAGTGAGCACCTGCAGGCGTATGGTATTGAAAGTGACAGCGACCAGGGCCAGCGCAAGCAGTCCACCCAGGATCAGAACGACCAGGCGGCCGAAGCGCAGCGTCGCATCGAGCCGGCGCGCCCAGGCCGCGTCGAGTTGCGCATGGACGACCCGCGGCCACTGAGCAATTTCATCGCGTAGCGCTTCGAGCGCTTGCGGCGTATTGTTTTTAGCGCTGATAACGAAGGCGTCGGGCAGCGGGTTTTGCGGCAGGCTGTCGATCACATCGGCCAAACCGCTTGATTGCTTCAATTCCTGCAGTGCCTGGTCACGCGGGACCAATCGAAAGCGTTGAACGCGTGGACTCTGTTTCAGACGGTTTTCGATCTGCGCGGTTTCCGCGCGGCTGGCATCGAGCGCCATATACGCGCTGATCTGCGGTTCCGCCGAGAGTTGGCCGGATGCGGCCTGCAGGTTATCGATCACCACGTAAAGGCCGACTGGCAGGGATAACGCAATGCCGATCACGATGATATTAAAGACGCTGCCCAGAGGCGTGCGCGCGAGTTTCACGAACGTCGTACCAAAGCAGCGTCCATGCTGCGCGAGCCAGGTTTTCATGCGGCCTCCGCGAGTGCGCCGTTACGCAGCGCAATCACGCGCGGCTTCAATTGCGTCAACAGCGCCTGATCGTGGGTCGCGACAATAACGGTGACCCCGACCTGGTTGAACGAACGGAACAGCTCGCCGATCTCGGTCGCATAATCGGCATCGAGATTGCCGGTCGGTTCGTCGGCAAGCAGGATGGCGGGCCGGTGGACGATCGCGCGCGCGATGCAGAGCCGCTGCTGCTCGCCACCGGACAGCGTGATTGGCATCGCCTTTTCGTATTTGAGCAGGCCGACTTTATCGAGGGCGGCGCGCACGCGGCGCGCGCCGTCTTTTGCGCCATAGCCTGAAATTTCGAGCGGCAAAGCAACATTGCCGAAAGCGCTGCGATCGAAGAGCAGCTTGTGATCCTGGAAGATGAGGCCGAACTTCCGGCGCAAGAACGGCACCGCGCGCGCCTGCAAAGTGCCGACGTTTTGGCCATTGACGATAATGCTGCCCGAGGTCGGCCGTTCAATCCCGACGAGCAGTTTGAGCAGGGTCGATTTGCCCGCGCCGGAATGTCCCGTGATGAAAGCGAGTTCGCCCGTTTCGATCGTGAAGCCGATGTCGTTCAAGGCCTGGCGGCCGCCGGGGTAACGCTTGAAAACATGACTCAGCGAAATCATAGGATTGAGGAGTGAGGACCGAGGATCGAGGAAAAAAGCGGGGAACACCTCAGTCCACAATCCTCAATCCCCCTTTATCCGAGCAGGGCATCCACGAATTCCGCGGCAACGAACGGTTGAAGATCGTCGACGGCCTCGCCGACGCCGATAAAACGTACGGGAACGGTGTGTGCGCGCGCGATCGCCGCGATGACGCCGCCTTTAGCGGTGCCGTCCAACTTGGTGAGCACCAGCCCGGTCACGCCCAAGGCATCGTTGAATGCTTTGACCTGGTTCAATGCGTTCTGGCCAGTGTTTGCATCGAGCACCAGCAGAACTTCATGCGGCGCGCCGGGCATCGCCTTGGCAATCACGCGTTTGACTTTGCTGATCTCTTCCATCAAATGCAGTTGCGTCGGCAAGCGCCCGGCCGTGTCGCACAGCACGATGTCGATGCCACGCGCCTTGGCTGCGGTGATCGCGTCGAAGATCACCGCCGCGGCGTCGCCTGATTGTTGTGCGATCACGGCAACATTGTTGCGCTCGCCCCACGCCTGCAACTGCTCGCGCGCGGCGGCGCGGAAAGTGTCCCCCGCCGCGAGCAAAATCGATTTGCCCTGCGCCTGATAGTACTTGGCGAGTTTGCCGATCGAAGTCGTTTTTCCTGCGCCATTGACGCCGGCGAGCATGATGATGAACGGTTTATGACCGTTTACGTCGAGCGGCACGGCAATGGGCTTCAACAGTCCGACCAAGGCGTCGTGCAACGTGCGTTTCAATTCCTGGCGCTCGCGCAAACCCTTGCGTTTGACGGCGCTGCGAAGTTCGGTAATTAAATAATCGGTAGCCGAGACGCCGACATCCGCGAGTAACAGAATGGTTTCGAGTTCGTCGAAAAAAGCTTCATCGATGGCACCGCCCGAGAAAAGCTCGGTGATGTCAGTGTTGAGTACTTTGCGGGTGCGCGCGAGTCCCGCTTTAAGCCGCGCACCCCAACCCGTGCCCGGTTTTTGGCCTGATTTGAGGAAACTAAGCATGGATGGCGCAGTCAGACGTAAGTCAAGTGAAGGGTGGCGAAGGGTGGGCTAGGCTCGGGCACCCTGTATGTCGAGCGCAACCGCAGCAATTCACTTAAAATTCTAGCCGGAAAGCTCAAGCCGGGCTACTCATCTTCCCACGTTAGGTACTTTGGATGTTGACCATGTTTTTCCGTTATGCCGGATTTACGCGCCTATGCGTATTTGCCGTGGCCATTTTGTTCTCTGCAGGCGCTGCCGCGCAAATGCAAACGAGTGAACACCGGCTCGCCAACGGTCTTCGCGTGATCGTCAAGGAAGATCACCGTGCGCCGACGGTGGTCTCGATGGTCTGGTACAAGGCGGGCAGCACTGACGAAGTCAACGGCAGTACCGGGGTTGCGCATGTGCTCGAGCATATGATGTTCAAGGGCACGAAAGCGGTCCCGAACGGCGAATTTTCCAAGCGCATCGCCAGCGCCGGCGGGCGTGATAATGCGTTTACCTCGAAGGATGCAACCGGCTATCACCAGCAACTGCATAAGTCGCAATTGCCGCTGGCGTTTGAGCTGGAAGCCGATCGCATGGCCAATCTTGTTTTGTCGCCGGATGAATTCGCGAAGGAAATCCGGGTTGTAATGGAAGAGCGGCGGTTGCGGACCGAAGATCGCGCACAATCGCTCGTCTATGAGCAGCTGATGGCGACCGCATTCATCGCGCATCCTTATCGCACGCCAACGGTCGGCTGGATGAGCGATCTGTTAAGCATGACATGGCATGATGCGCGCGACTGGTATGACCGGTGGTATGCGCCTAACAACGCGATTATCGTCGTCGCCGGCGACGTCAATCCGGCCGAGGTTTTCGCGCTCGCGAATAAATATTTCGGCACGCTAAAACCCAGGACGCTGCCCGAACGCAAAGCGCAGGATGAACCGCCGCAACGCGGTATCCGCCGCATCGAAGTCAAGGCGCCCGCCGAACAGCCCTCATTGCTCATGGCTTATCGCGTACCCATTCTGCATGACATCGAAAAAGACTGGGAGCCGTATGCGCTCGAAATGCTCGCAGGCGTGCTAGACGGGCATGCCGCCGCGCGCCTGAATAGTGCGCTCGTGCGCACCGAAAAAATTGCGAACGCGGTCGGCGCCGGCTATGAGAGCACGCAGCGCGGACCGGGTCTCTTCATGGTGAGCGGCGTGCCGAGTGCGGGCAAAAGTGCGGCCGATCTCGAGCAGGCGATTCGGCGCGAGCTCGCAAAAATCGTCAACGACGGCATTACCAATGACGAATTGAAGCGGGTCAAGGCGCAGGTGGTGTCGTCGCAGGTTTTTCAGCGTGATTCGATTTACTACCAGGCCTCGCAAATCGGCTCGCTTGAAATCGGCGGCTATCCGCATAAGGCGATCGATACGATGATCGAGAAACTGCGGCAGGTCACGCCGGAGCAGGTACAGGCGGTGGCAAAAAAATATTTGCTCGATGACAGTCTCACCGTTGCTGTGCTCGATCCGCAGCCACTCGACCCCAACAAGCCCGCCGCGGCGCCGGGAGCTGGCGATGTTAAATAAACTGACCCGGTATTTATGCGCGCTGTTGCTTTGCCTGGCTGCCACGCCGGCATGGTCGTTGTTGCCGATCCAGTATTGGCAGACCAAAAACGGCGCGCGTGTCTACTTCGTCGAAGCGCGCAACCTGCCAATGCTCGACGTGAGCGTCGACTTTCCGGCCGGCTCGGCGTACGACACGCGCGAGAAATCAGGCGTTGCCGCGCTTACTCAGAGCTTGCTTAAGCTCGGCGCCGGCGGTCTCACGGAAGACGAGATCTCGCGGCGCATGGCCGACAGCGGCGCGCAATTCGGCGGACGCGTCGACAGTGATCGCGCGGGTGTAAGTTTGCGCACCTTGAGCAGCGCCGAAGAACGTGAGCAGGCGCTCGATGTATTTGCGCGCTTGCTGCAACAACCGGAATTTCCGACGGCAGTACTCGATCGCGAGAAAAAACGCTTGATCGACGCCATCAAGGAGGCCGACACCAAACCCGAAACGCTGATGAGCAAAAGCTTCAACGAACTTGCGTATGGGAGCCATCCATACGGGCTGCGCGGCTCGGGTGAGGCGGTCACTGTGGCGCGCATCGTGCGCGACGATCTGGCTTCGTTTTACCAGCGCTTTTACACGGCTGACAACGCGGTGGTTGCGATCATCGGTGACCTGGCCCGCGTGGATGCCGAAGCGATGGCCGAGCGACTGACCGCTGGATTGCCACGCTCGAACACGGTGCCCTCGATTCCGCCGGTACCTTCGCTCGAGCGTGCCGAAACGCGCGTGATACCGCATCCCGCGTCCCAAAGTCATTTGGTGATGGGCATGCCCGGCATCAAGCGCGATGACCCCGATTATTTTCCGCTGTTCGTCGGCAACTACATCCTCGGTGGCGGCGGTTTTCAGTCCCGTATTACCGAGGAGGTGCGGTCGAAACGCGGTCTCGCGTATTCGGCCTACAGTTATTTTTCGCCGATGCAGGAGCGCGGACTTTTTGTAATAGGGCTGCAGACGCGCAAAGACCAGGCCGCCGAAGCGCTCGCCGTCGTGCGCGCGACGCTCAAAGACTTTCTCGACACGGGACCGACGGCGGATGAACTGCGCCGAGCGAAGCAAAACCTGGTCGGCGGCTTTCCATTGCGCATCGACAGCAACCGCAAAATTCTCGACTACCTGAGCGTTATCGGCTTCTATCATCTGCCGCTGACGTATCTTGAAGAATTCGTGCCGCGCGTCGAGAAGGTGACGATCGCCGATATACGCGCCGCATTCGGGCGCCGGGTCGACCCCGCGCATATGGCGACGGTCATCGTGGGCCCCGACGCCGCGGCGATCGCTGCGGCCACGTCGAAATAGCGTTTGTTCACGGCAGGTCCCACAATCAGCGATGGCGGCCGCCAAAAACCAGGTTCGTATCATCGGCGGCGAGTGGCGCAGCCGGTTGATCGGGTTTTCGCCGCGGCCCGATCTGCGGCCGACGCCCGACCGGGTCCGCGAGACACTTTTCAACTGGCTCGGCCAGGACTTGGCGGGTAAATGCTGTCTCGATTTGTTTGCCGGTAGCGGCGCGCTCGGTTTTGAAGCGGCGTCACGGGGTGCCCGGCGGGTCGTGATGGTCGAGCGCGACCCGGTTGCGTGGCGCGCACTCGAAGCTAATGTGGCCAGGCTCGCGGCGCGCGCGGTGGAACTTAAGCGCGCCGATGCGTTAGAATTTCTGCGGGCGGACGATGGATGCTATGACGTTGTCTTTGTCGATCCGCCTTTTCGCGCCGGGTATCTCGCGCAAGTGCTGCCTGCATTGGCGGCCCGCGTGGCGCCCGGCGCGCTGGTTCACGTCGAAGCCCCCGCGGCGCCTGCGCTGCCGGCGGGGTGGGCAATCTGGCGCAACGGCCGCGCGGGCGCGGTGACGCATCAACTGCTGAAATGGACTGGCCATGACGCTTAAAGCTGTGTATCCCGGAACGTTCGATCCGATTACGCTCGGCCACCAGGACCTGGTCCGCCGCGCGGCCAGCATGTTCGACGAAGTGATACTCGCGGTGGCCGACAGCCGCACCAAGCACCCGTTTTTCACGCTCGATGAGCGCGTCGAAATGGCGAGAAGCGCCGTGAGCGATTATAAAAATGTCAGCGTCATGGGATTTTCAGGTCTGCTGATGCGGTTCGCGCAACAGCACAATGCGAAGGTCGTGATGCGCGGCCTGCGCGCGGTGTCGGATTTCGATTACGAGTTTCAACTCGCGGGTATGAACCGCAAGCTGTTTCCCCAGGTCGAATCGATATTCGTGACGCCCGCCGAACAGTTTCTGTTTATTTCCGCGACGCTGGTGCGCGAAATATCGGTGCTCGGCGGCGATGTGAGCCAGTTCGTCTCGCCGCACGTAGAACGGTCGCTTAAAGAGAAAATCAAGTCCCTGGGCGGCAAGGGCTGAGAATCCGCAATGGCTTTGATCATCACCGACGAATGCATCAACTGTGACGTGTGCGAACCCGAATGTCCGAATGGCGCCATCGCTGCGGGCGAGGAGATCTACGTCATCGATCCCAAGCTTTGCACGGAATGCGTCGGCCATTATGACGAGCCGCAGTGCCGCGTCGTGTGTCCGGTCGATTGCATCCCGAACGATCCGCGGCATGTCGAAACACGGGATGCGCTGCAACTCAAATACCTGCGTCTGACTGAAGAAAAAACCGGCTGACGACAAACCGCGGGACTAACCGTAGTTATCGCTGGCAACGCGGACAATAAAAAGTCGCGCGTTGACCGAGCACGAAGCCGCGGATTGGCGTGGTGCAGGTCAAGCAGGCGTCGCCGCCGCGGCCGTAGACAAAAAACCGGTTCTGAAAAAAGCCGGCTTCCCCCGCGGAATTAACGTAATCGCGCAGGCTCGAGCCGCCGGCTTCAATGGCTTCCGTAAGCGTTTCCCTGATTTTATCGACCAGGACGGCATAGCGCGCGAGCCCAATCCGGCGCGCGGGCAGCTTGGGATTGATGCGCGCGCGAAACAGCGCTTCGTTCGCATAAATATTGCCGACGCCCGCGACCAGGTGGCTATCCATCAACGCGTTCTTGATTGCGCCGCTGCGCGTCCGGGTCTGGCGATAAAGCCATTCGGCGGTCAGTGCGGCGGACAGCGGTTCCGGGCCGATTTCGCGCAACAACTTGTGCATCAACGGGTCTCCGCGATGCCATAGCACGAGACCGAAGCGGCGCGGATCGCGCAGTCGCACGATGCGGCCGTTGCCGAATGCGAGGTCGAAGTGATCGTGTCTCGCGGGCGGCGTATTCGCATTCACGAGCCACAGCCGCCCGGACATCCCGAGATGCACGATCAGTGAGCCGTCACCCGCGCGAAACAGTAAATATTTTGCGCGGCGCTCGAGTGCATCGATGCGCCGGCCACTCAATATGCGCGCAAGATTGCGGGTCACCGGTTGGCGCAACGCACGGTTGCGCACGACGACACCGGTAACGGTCGCGCCGCACACGTGCGGAGCAAGGCCGCGCCGCGTCGTTTCGACTTCCGGCAGTTCCGGCATGCTATTTCTTGGCGGGCTCGGCGGCGGGCGGCGCGAGCAGACGCCTGGCTGCCTCCGCGTTGAATTGATATTCGAATGGCTGATCGCTGCGCGCGAGCACCAGTTGCGGCTCGCGCTGCACTACGGAGAGCGCAATGTCGGCACCCGTTTTGAGCGTGACCTTGATGGCTGTCACCGGTTTGCGGTTGCTCGCCGGCAGCACGCCAAGTGCTGAGGCAAGCCGCCACTCGTCGACCCAGCGCGTGATGTCGTCAGCGCTTAAATCTGCGCCCGGCGGGGTCATTTGCCATTTGCCGTCGCGTTGCTCGACCGCAAAGTCCTTAAAGCGGAATGCACTTGGCGCTTCGTCGGGCGCAAACAATTGCCGGCTCACCAGTTGATGAAACGTCTTCGGTAGCAAAGTACCATAGCGCAATGAGACCGGATAGATGCCATCCTGCGTGAGCAAATATTGCTCGCGGCTCATTTGATTGATGGCGCCAAATGCGAAGCTCTGTTGATTGACAGTGATGCGCGCCGCCGGTTCGTTCAAGTCATAGCGCGCGAGTCCCGTCGCGGGAAACCGGTCCCTGGCGGTCGCGTCGAGTATTTCCAACATGCGTTGCACTTGCACGCTGTCGGCGCGCGCGGGCAGCGGCGCGGTCAGTTTCCAGTCGGTGCCCGCTCGCGCAACCTCAATCGGCGGGCTGCCGGCGATTTCGATTTTAAGCGTGTTCGCGTCGGCGGCTTTGAGCATCGACAGCTTGTGCGCAGGCTCGCTCTTTTGCGGCTTGTAATAGGCGAACAGCGCAAGCGCCGTCACCGCCGCGAGCAGTGCTGCGTTAAGCCAGGACCTGCGGTTCATGACTTGCGGCGCCGCCACCAGATCAAAATGCCGGTGCTCACGAAAGCGAGCGGCAGGAAAATAAGGAAGCCGAACAGGATCACGTATTGGCCGCCGCGCCCGAGTTCAAGGCTGCTGTCGCGCGAAGGGCGAGGTTGAATCGTGATCAGCGCGTCATCCCCGGCGAGCCAGTTGACCATGTTGACGCCAAGCTCGAGGTTGCCGCCGTTGCCGATAAATTGATTGCTCAGAAAATGACCATTGCCGACGACGACGACGCGTTGCGCGCGATCGCCGACCGCGCGTTCAAGCGCAACCCCAATGTTGATGGGACCCGCGAGGTCGCGCGTTTTATCGAATGCAAGGGGCCCGTCGAGCTTGCCCATCTCGACCCAGCCGCGCGGGGCCACATCGATCAAGCGCGCAGCGCGCCACTCACCGCCCTCGCTGACAGCGATCTGGCGCGCGAACGGGAAAATTGTATTCAGCCGAAAATTATCGGTGATCGGATGCCGGCCATAGTTGGCAGACACCGCGACCGTCGGCGATGCATTCACCTTGGCCGCGTCGGGATCGACGACGGTGCCCGGTCCGAGCGTGAGGCCCAGCAGTTCAGCGATTGGTTGCAGACCGCGCAAGGGCTCGGTATCGATCAGCCATAGCAAATTGCCGCCTTTTTGCAGGTACTGCTTGATTTTCTGCACTTCGGCCGCCTGCAGATCGACTTGCGGGTTGGCGATCAGCAACATGCTCGCATTGGCCGGCACTTCCTGCGCCAGCGCGAGATTGAGCCCATTCGTCTTGAAGCCTTTGGCCGCCAGTTGTTTGCCGAACTCACCCAGATCATGATTGGCAACCCCGGCCAGCCGCCGCTCGCCGTGGCCTTCGACCGCCATCGCCAGCCGCTCGCCCGAGCGCGCCAATCGCATCAGCACATTGACGAAGGATTGCTCGTTGTACTCCGTCAAGTGTTCGCTTTTCTGGTTGTATTCGATGACGGATTCACCGTCGGCGCGAATGGCGGCCGCTTGCGCGAGCTTCGGTTCTTCGCGCGGATCAACCAGAGCCACCGCTAAATCCGGTTTGGCACGCTGATAGGGCGCCAGAAATTCCTGCACCGGCTTGCGGACTTCGACCTGGCGCGTTGCAAACACCGTGACTTTGACCGGACCACCGAGCTTGGCAAGCACGTCGCGTGTTTGCTGCGACAGTGTATTGCGCGCGCTTTGCGTGAGGTCGTACTCGACGCGGTATTCGCGCGCGAAAAACGCGACGAGCGCCGCCAGTGCTACGAGCAGCACAACAAAAACGCCGTTCTGGATGAGCAGGCGATTGCGAAGTTTTGGTGTCACTTCCATGCGGTTACCCACGGAGCCGGGCCGCGTCGAGGCGCCGGATGGTTAATATCAGAAACACCGCAATCAAAAGCAGCATGCAGATCAGGTTGTAGCTGTCGAAGACGCCCTTCGAGAACGACTCGAAATTCTTGAGCGGTGACAGCACTTGCGCGAGCTCGGCGGGTACCGCCCATCCGCGCCCGCGCAGGCCGTCGGCCGCGGTTTCGCCGGCGAGCAACATACCGAGCAGCAGACCGAAGGCAATCATCGAGGCCACGAACGGCTGCGACGTGAGGCTTGACGCGTAAAGCGCGATCGCGGAAAAACACGCGGCGAGCAGAGCAACGCCCGCCACCAGGCTGATCAACAAGCCGAAATCCAGCCGTCCGCCCATCAAAAGCGAGAGCGGCATCAAAGTCGCAAGTCCGATCAAGACGCATAAAAACGCGAACAGCCCGCAAAACTTGCCGAGCGCT